>JBEAVX010000052.1:0-3451 GCA_041160755.1 Pseudomonadota bacterium | reverse complement strand
GCGCCCCGCCGCCCCTCACTCCTCCGTCGGCGTCTTCACGCCCTTGTCCCGGCGATAAAAGAAGCTCTCCACCCGGCGCGTGTTGTTGTTGAACAGCGTGAGCAGGCGCGGCCGGGCGAGGTTGTGGGCGGCGACGGCGGCGAGCTTCTTGGCCTTGAGCCGACCGCGCGCCTCGTTCACCTGGGCGGCGGCGCGCTGACACGGCGGCGCGACTCTGAGCGCCTGCCCTCAGCAGAGCGCTCGCCGGGACTCGTCTGTGGCGCGCAAAGCCGCAAAGCCGCAAAGACCCAGCCCTCTCGCCCCGATGGGCCTTGGCGCCTCTGCGAGACCTTCAGCCTCGCCGCGCCCCACCACCGGGGCCTCTTCCCCGCACAGCGCCTCCCTTCCGCCTTTGCGCCTTGGCGCCTTGGCGCGACCTTCAGCCCCGCCGAGCGCCGCCGCCGAGGCCCAGAGCGGGCTCCGCGCACCCGCATCCTTCACCCCCAACTTTTTTCGCCGCCCTCGGAGGTGCGGCGGTCCGACGCGACCCGCCAGACTTGTTGGACGACTCCCGCCGGGGTTTTTGCACGTACCAGCCGAGCGCCGTCGTGAGGGCGGCGGAGCGCTGACACGGCGGCGCGGGGGTGGGAACATGGCTTCGCCCGGATGCTACTGCCTAACGCTCCTCGCGTTCATGGCCGCTCAGGTCTGGTTCTGGGTCGCCCAATCCCGACACACCCGCTCCGCCTGCTCAATCACCACGACCACCGCGTTCTCCTGCTTGTCCGGCGGATACCCGTACTTCCGCAAGAGCTTCTTCACCTTCCGGCGCATGTCGGCGCGCACGGCCTCCTTCTGGGTCCAGTCGATGGTCACCGAGCCCCGGATGGCCTCGACGAGATCGTGCGCGATGGTCGCCAGGATCTTGTCGCCCATGACCTCACGCACCCCGCCGTGGTCGGCCAAGGCGTCGTAGAAGGCCAGCTCGTCATCCGTGAGCCCCAGCGCCTCGCCGCGTTTGGGCTGGTCGCGGAGCTGCTTCGACATCTCGATCAGCTCAAGGATGACCTGGGCGGCCTCGATGGTGCGGTTCTGGTAGCGGAGCAGGGTGCGCTCCAGCATCTCCGAGAACTTGCGGGCCACGACGACGTTTCGGCCGCTCTGCGCCTTGATCTCGTCGTTGAGCAGCTTCTTGAGCAGCTCCAACTGGAGGTTCTTGTGCTCGGACTTTCGCACCGTCTCCAAGAACTCATCGGAGAGCACGGAGATGTCGGGCTTGGGGATGCCCGCCGCGCCGAACACGTCGATGACGCCCTCGGAGGTGACGGCGCCGCTCACGATCTGCCGGATGGCGGCGTGGAGCTCGGTGTCGGTCTTGCCCGAACCGCCCAGGGTGTACTTCTGGATGTTGCCCTGCACGGCCTGGAAGTAGCCCACCACGTCGCGCAGGTGGCGCGCGCCTTCGAGGTGCAGCGCGATGCCGGCGGCCCGGTTGAGCGCCGTCATGGCCTCGATGTAGCGCTTCTTCGCTTTGTCTGGGTCGCCGGGGTCGAGGCCGCAGATGTGGTTCACGCCGCCGGCCAGCGCGGCCAGGCGCTCGGTGGCCTTGGTGCTGAAATAGCCCTGATAGTTGAAGCCGTGGAACAGGTCGCGGACGACCTCAAACTTCTCTTGAAGCACAGAGAGCGCCACCTCGACGGGCACGCCGGGCTTGTCGCCTCGGTCGCCGCCGTAGCTGCTGATCGCCCGGCGGAGCTGCTCGGCGAGGCCGAGGTAGTCCACGACGAGGCCGCTCGGCTTGTCCTTGAACCGGCGGTTCACCCGGGCGATGGCCTGGAGCAGCCCGTGGCCCTGCATGGGCTTGTCGACGTAGAGGGTGTGGGCGCAGGGCACGTCGAAGCCGGTGAGCCACATGTCGCGCACGATGACGATCTGTAGCGGATCGGTGGGGTCCTTAAACCGTCGCTCGATGGCCTTCTGGCGCTCTTTGCCCCGCACATGGGGGTGGAACTCCACCGGGTCCGCGCCCGAGCCGGTCATGATCACCTTGATGGCGCCCTTGTCGTCCTCAGCGCTGTGCCACGCGGGGCGCAGGCGGACGAGCTCGTTGTAGAGGTCCACACAGACGCGGCGAGACATACAGACGATCATCGCCTTGCCGTCGAGGATCTCCACGCGGCGGTCCCAGTGGTTCAGCACGTCGGCGGCCACGAGGCCGAGGCGCTTCGGCGTGCCCACCAGCGCCTCCAGCTTCGCCCAGGTGGACTTGAGCTTCTCGCGGGTGGGCTCCTCCTCGTCTTCAGTGAGCTCCTCAAACTGGTCGTCGATCTTCGGCTTCTCGTCGTCGGAGAGCTGGATCTTCGCGAGGCGGGCCTCGTAGAAGATCGGCACCGTCGCGCCGTCCTCGACGGCCTGCCGGATGGTGTAGGTGTCGATGTACTCGCCGAACACCGCCGGGGTGGAGCGGTCGTCGAACTCGATGGGCGTGCCGGTGAAGCCGATGAAGCTCGCGTTTGGCAAAGCGCTGCGGAGGTTCTGCGCGAGCCCGGCGGTGACCTGGCCCGTGGTCGGGTCGATGCGGGTCTCGAAGCCGTACTGTGTGCGGTGGGCCTCGTCTACGATGACGACGATGTTTCGGCGCCTTGAGAGCGCGGGGAACGGGTCGCGCAGGGTGCGCTCTTGTTCGGTGAGCGAGAACTTCTGGATGGTCGTGAACACCACGCCGCCGGACGCGACGTTGAGCAGCTCGCGCACATGCTCGCGGCTCTCGGCCTGCTTGGG
Organism: Pseudomonadota bacterium; assembly: GCA_041160755.1. Lineage (GTDB taxonomy): Bacteria > Myxococcota_A > UBA796 > UBA796 > CAJQPC01 > JADKFE01. The sequence goes on along the minus strand of JBEAVX010000052.1, from coordinate 691 downwards.
GTTGGGGATCAGGTCCTTCGCGGCGCAGAACTGCGCGTAGAGCTGCCCGTCGAGGTCGTTGCGGTCGGTGACCACCACGAGCGTCGGGTTCTGCATCGCGGGCTCAAGGATGACCTTGCCCGCGTAGTACACCATCGAGATCGACTTGCCCGAGCCCTGGGTGTGCCAGACGACGCCGATGCGGTGGTCGCCCGCGTCGGAGGAGGCGCGCACCGTCGCGGCGACGGCCTTGTTGACCGCGTGGAACTGGTGGTAACCGGCGATCTTCTTCACGAAGCCGTCGTCGGTCTCCCACAGGACGAAGTGGTAGAGGTAGTCCAGCAGGCGGCGGCGCTCAAACAGCCCGTGCAGCATGACCTGCAGGCGGGGCAGCGCGTCGGGGGCCAGGGCCTCGCCGTCGATGGTGCGCCAGGGGCCGAAGCGCTCCACCCCCGCCGTGAGGCTGCCCACGCGGGCCTCGGTGCCGTCGCTGATGACGAGGATCTCGTTCGTGGTGAACAGCGACGGGAGCTGGTCTTTGTAGAGCTGGAGCTGGTTGTGCGCGCCCTCGATGGTGGCGTTTGGGTCGGACGGGCTCTTGAACTCGATCACCGCCAGGGGCAGCCCGTTGACGTAGAGCACGAGGTCGGGCCGACGTTTGTTGTTGCCCTCGACCACGGTGAGCTGGTTGACGACGAGCCAGTCGTTCTTG
>JBEAVX010000039.1:0-2666 GCA_041160755.1 Pseudomonadota bacterium | reverse complement strand
GATCAGTACCAGGGCCGCGTGCTCGCCTTGGACCACAAGACGATCTCCAAGCCCGTGCTGAAGAACCTCCAGGTCCTCGCGGAGGCCTTGCCCAGCGGCGACGGCAAGCTCTGCCTCGACGTGCTCGCCGTGTCTCGCGGCGGCCTCGTGGCGCGTGGGCTCGTCGAGGGCCTCGCGGCGCTGGTGCAGACCACCGACGGTGTGCCGCTCTCCGACCGGGTGCAGGTGCGCCGGGTGGTGCTCGTCGCCACGCCGAACAACGGCACGCCCATGGGCACCAACGCCAGCGCCTTGGCCTGCCTCGACCGTGTGCGGTGTGAGCGTGAGGACGGCAAGGGCGGCCTGGGGTTCAGCCCGGATCTCTCGCTCTTGGGGAGCTGGGGCCAAGAGGTGTTTGAGCACCTCTTCCCCGGCGCGGCGGAGATGAAGAAGGGCAGCGCGCTCTTACAGACGCTCAACGGCTACTCCGGCGGCGGGACGACGCTGAGCACCTTCGGCGGCCTCGCGGGCCCGGTCTACCACGCCGTCGCCGCGAGGTTTAAGGCCACGGAGCTGGGGTACAGAGGATGTGTCGAGGGCGTGTTTAACGACACCGAGAACGATCTCGTCGTGCCGACGGCGCCTTGTGTGAACCCCACGGTGAGGCCCGGAGGCGTCGCCGCGAGCCTGTTCACGCTGCCCGTGGGCCGCAGACACACCTTCGACGAGCAGGCCGGGGTCACCCATGTGGACTACTTCTACCGCGCCCGCACCCACCGGCTGATCAAGGCCTGGCTCGTCGACGGGGTGGAGCTCACGCTGCCGACCTGAGCCGCGCTGGCTCAGGCGGTCTGGGTGAGCTGGGCCTCGCCGTCGGTGACCACGTCGCCGCCGACGTTCTCCGCGATGGTGGCGCCCTGCAGCACCCCGACGGTCTGCTGAACGAGCACGAGGCCGGGGCCACGGTTCTGGCGGATCTCGGCGCGTTTGCCGTGAAGCTGGGCGCGGTCTCGGGCGACGAGGCCAAACTGCAGGTTCTCGGTGATGACGAGGTCCTCGGCCTCGAAGCGGGCGTCGCCGCCCAGCTCGACGCCGCCCTTGAGGTTCTGCGTCACGGTGAGGTGAAGGGCCTCGACCTGGGCCGCGCCGTAGATGCGGGCGCCGACCTGGCTTGAGCCGGCGAGGACCATCCGCTCGATCTCGGGGTGCGCGCGCTCGTTCACCGTGAGCCCGGCGCTCATGCAGCCGCGCACCTCGACCTCCAGGTAGGTGCCCCCGGCGTCTTGGGTGAGGAGCAGACCGCCCTTGAAGCACTCCTCAGCGCGCAGGCCGTCGATGACCGGGGCGGCGGCGCCGCGCACCTCGACGGCGTCTAAGGCGGCGCGCAGGATGGTCGTGGACGTGAACCGGGGGGTGGCCGCGCCGTGGATGAACAGGCCGCCGGCGCCGCTGCCGGAGATCAGCACCCCGACGAGCTCCGGGGAGGCGTCTTGGCTCACCTCGATGGCCGCCATGTTCCCCGAGAGCACGCCGACCTGGTTGAACAGCCCGGCGCCGCGTCCTTGGAAGAACAGGCCTGAGCCCATGGAGGTGATCGTGAGGTTCTCGACGTAGGGCCGGGCGTCGTCCTGCACGGTCATGCCGATGGCGCAGCGGACGATCTTCGTGCGCAAGACCCGGGGGGCCGCGCTGGCGCCGCAGGCGATGGCCGTGCCGCTCACGTCGATGCGCAGATCCCGGAGCTCCGGGATGCCGGCCATACACACGACGCCGTGGCCGTGCGGGTTCTGAATCGTGACTCCATCAAGAGTCACGTCGGCGAGGAGCCGCAAGAGCACGACCTCGGTGCCGAGGAGCACGCCGCCGCGCAGGGTCACCGGCACACGAAGCTCGGTGCGCCCGGCGGTCACCTGGCCCTGGAGCTCAAACACGTCGTCGGGCTGGGCCTGGGCGACGGCCTCAGCGAGGGTGTTGAAGTCTCCGGGGACGGTGAAGGTTCGGGACATCGGCGCGCTCGGTCAGAGGAGGTCTTTGAGGGTCGTCGGATCCGTGGCGTTTCGGCGCGCGGTCTCCGGCGTGATGACCCCACGCTGTAAGAGGTCGCGTAGGGCGTGGTCAAGCAGGCACATGCCTTGGCTGCGGTGGGTCATCATCGTGTTGGGCAGCAGGTGCGCCCGGCCCTCGCGGATGAGGTTTCGCACGGCCTCGTTCGCCAGGAGCACCTCACAGACCAAGGTGCGGCCCAGGCCGTCGGCCCGGGGCAAGAGCCGCTGGGTGAGCACGCCCAAGAGCGCGCTTGAGAGCTGGAGGCGGATCTGGTTCTGGGCGTCGGCGGGGAAGACGTCGAGGATACGCGAGATGGTGCCCACGGCGGTGGGGGTGTGCAGGGTGGCGATGACGAGGTGGCCGGTCTCGGCGGCCGTGAGCGCCGTCGCCATGCTCTCTAAGTCTCGCAGCTCGCCGACGCAGATGACGTCGGGATCTTGGCGCAGGGCGTGCTTGAGCGCGGTGGCGAAGTCGGGGCTGTCTACACCGACCTCGATCTGCACCACGAGGCACTTCTCGGGCTTGTGCCGAAACTCGACGGGATCCTCGATGGTGAGGATCTTCCTGGGGGAGCGCCGGTTGACGAGGTTGATCAGGGCGTTGAAGGTCGTCGTCTTGCCGTGCCCGGTGGGGCCGGTGAC
>JBEAVX010000018.1:0-16565 GCA_041160755.1 Pseudomonadota bacterium | reverse complement strand
GAGGTGGTGATCGAGCGCTCGGGGAGGCCGTAGTACCAGATGGGCTCGCCGTCTGTGTTGAGCAGCACCACCCAGGGCTGCTCCATCACGATCGTCGTCAGCAAGGAGCCCGTCTGGGACGGCGCGCCCTCGGCGTACACACGCGCCATGGCGGCGGGCGCCAGGGGCAGGTCGATGACGTGCACCGCGCTCGTCAGGACGTCGCCGTCGGCGGTCTCGACGACGGCCCGCACAAACACCCGCGCGCCCGCCGCGGGGCCGATGAGGCGCAAGGACTGCGCGCCGGCCTCGACGGGCTCAGCGGGGGTGCGCTCGGCGAGGCGGTCGTCGTAGCCCCACTCCAGGCGGGCCTCGCCGCCTTCAGCGCTGGACCACGCGGCGTTGATCACCGTCGAGACGCGCGGATTGACCGTGAACGTGACGGCCTCAAGGTCTCCTGAGGGCCCGGCGCAGGCGAGGAGCAGGGACAGCGTGACGAGCATCGCGCGCTCCGGCTAAAACTCGTCCATCCACATCAATCGACCCAGCCCAGCGCCCGCCTCAGACTCCAAGGTCCACACGACCTCACCCCCCTCGGAGACCTCGATGATGCGGCCCTGGGTGCTGTACGACGCCAAGGCGCCGCCCGAAGGGGTGGGCTGGGCGTCGCCGAGGACCTGCACGACCCCGGCGTTTGGGTCCTCAAACGACCAGTCCTCCCACATGGTGTGGTCACGCTCGTCCCAAGAGATCGAGACGAGGCGGGACAGGGGCGGGTTGTAGTGCAGGCCGTTGTCGAAGAGCAAGGCGTGGTCGCTGCGCAGCATGGAGCTGTGGGCGTGGGAGAACGGCGCCTCGCCGTCGGGGGTGTTGTACCCCGAGAGCTTGCCGAAGACCTTCGCCTCGCCGCCGTTCACGGGCACGCTCACGATGGCGTCGACGAAGTGGGAGAGGACGATCAGCTCGTCTGTGTCGGGATCGTAGTCGATGCTGTTGGCGTGGGTCCAGTCGAACACCAGCGCACCGTCACGGTCGATGGGGCGGGACTGGTGCTCGCAGAGGCTCGTCGGCGGGGGCAAGGCGTCAAAGAAGGAGATCAGAGGCGGCTCGGCGCTCGTGACGCTCGTGTCCTCGCCCCACTCGCTGAGGCGGATGACGTCCCCCACCAAACGTTGGGTCTTTCCATCGAGCTCAACCTCACGCACCTCGTCGTCGAGCCAGGCGATACGACCGTCGGGCAGCTCGCGGAGGTCATGGTGACCGTTGGGGAGCTCAAGGGTGCCCTGCAGCTCGCCGTCCCACGAGACCCGCATCACCCGGGTGGTTCGGCCGCTGTTGGGGGGCTCCACCAAGAGCACGAGCAGGCCCTCGCCGTCTCGTGTGGGCTGCACAGACGTCGTGGGGGTGAGCGGAGGCAGCGGGTAGTACCAGATGGCCTCGCCGACGTCGTTGAGCAGCACCACCCACGGGCTCTCCATCATGAAGATCGTGGTCAGCAAGGATCCGTCTTGGGACGGCGCGCCCTCGGCGTACAGTCGGGCCATCTGGGCCGGCGCCAAGGGCAGGTCGATGATGTGGACCTCGCTCGTCAGGCGGTCGCCGCCGTCGGTCTCGACGACGCCGCGCACATACACCCGCGAGCCCGCCGCCGGGCCGATGAGGCGCAGAGACTGGTCACCCGCCTCGACGGTCACCGGCTGGGTGCGCTCCGCCAGGCGGTCGTCGTAGCCCCACTCCAGATACGCCTCGCCGCCTTCAGCGCTGCTCCACGCCGCGTTGATCACCGTCGGGACGAGCTCGTTGACGGTGAAGGTCGCCGCGCCGAAGTCCCCGGAGGGCTGGACACAGGCGAGGAGGGCGAGCAGGGTGACGATCATCGGTGACTCCTGGGGGGCCTCCGTAGGATCGCTGCGCGGGATCAGGGTCCGCCGAGAATAAATGTCCAATGTTGTTGACATTGCTGCATTGCAGCATCACCCATAAACGCGGCGCGGCTCAACCGTCCAATAGCCCAGGAAGATCCCCGGTCGGCGTGCGCTCGTCGCTGTAGCCGAAGCCCTCGTCCTCACCGCCGAAGGCCCGGAGGAGGCTCAGAAAGAGCTGGTTCGTGCTGAAGCCGGAGTTGAGGTAGCCGCTCTTGGCCTCCAGATCTTCGACGCTGCCGTTCATGTAGTTGAGGAAACGCCCCGTCGTCGCCGGGCCGACGTTGCCCGCGAGCAGGGCCGGCAAGGCGTTGTTCCAGTGGCGGCCGCTGGAGAACTCGCTCATGGCGAGCACGCAGGTGGTGTCGAGCATGTTGTCGCCGTCGGCGTCTTGGGTCTCGGAGAGGCGCTGCAGCAGGGTGGCGAGCTGCTCGTGGTACCAACGATAGACGTGCTCCATGCCCGGCTGGTAGTCGGCGTGCACGACGGCGTGCCAGTTGTCGTATTGGCTGGTGTCGACGATGGGCCGCCCGCCGTTCTCTGAGGTGAGCCAAGGGAAGGTCGGGTCGTGGCTGTTCGCAAAGTGTAGGGTGCTCACCCGGGTGAGGTCGCAGGACATCGCCGTGACGAGGAGCTCGATCATCAAGGGCGCGCTCACGTCGTCGTCTTGGCCAAAGCGGTAGCCCGAGGGCAAGCTGAGGCTCGGCGCGCGGCACTCTCCGGTGCCGTTCACCACCCGCTTCTCAAGCTCCAGGAGCTTCTCTTCGTGGGCGTCGAGGCGGGCGCGGTCCTCGCCGCCCAGCCCCCGGCGCATGGTCTTGAAGCTCTGGAGCACCCCGCCGAGCACCGCCGCCCGCCGGGCGCGCTGGGCCCAGGCGTCCGCCGGGGAGACCGAGCCGTCGCCGAACAGGCGCAGCAGGGTCGTCAGCGGGTCGTTGAGGAAGGAGACGGGGTCGTTGGGCCCCGCCCAGAAGTACGCGCCCTCGGTCGGGTTGTAGATCCCGTCCGAGGTCTCGCCGCCGCCGATGGCGAAGTCGAGGCGCAGATACGGCGTGGTGGCGGAGATGCGCCGGGCGAGGGTGTGCTCCACCGTCTCGCCGCCGGGGCTGAGGAGGTCGGAGTCTTGCACATTGAACGGTCGCCCGGCGTAGAGCGTGAAGTTCGCGTTCTGGTGAGCGTTGCCGACCTCGTTGTAGGTCGGCATGAGGTTGTCGAGCCCGGCGATGGTGATGATGCGGTCTTGGAACGCCGCGAGGGGCTCCAGGATGAACGGCAGGGTGAAGTCGGTCTCGGTGCCCATGGGCACATGGTCACGGAGCACCGTGCCTTGGGGCAGATGCACCACGATCAGGCGTTTGGGCGCCTCTGCGGGCAGGGGCGCGGCGCGCAGGGCAGGCGGGCGAAAGGGGCTCAGAAACGGCAGGGCGAGGCCCCCACCGAGCAGGCGGCGACGGCTGAGGCTCATGGGGTCTCCTCGGGCGCGGCGCGCACCATGAAGGCGTCGGTGACGGCGAGGTCCACGAGCAGGGCCCGAAGGTCGCCGTCGCTCTCCTCAAACCGGCGCTGCACCACCCGCAGCGAGCAGGCGTCGGCCTCCTCATGGGCCCGACCCAAGGCGTACTCCGCCCACCGTGTCACATAGCAGGCCCGGGCGCGCTCGGCGCTGGCGATGAGCGCGACCATCTCCGCCGCGCCGTCAAAGGAGCCCGCCGGGTCGTCTAGGGTGCCCGTGGCGTCTACGGGGATGCCGCTCTCCCAATTGTCGCGCCACTCGCCGGTGGCCCCGTAATGTTCCATGGACAGGCCCAAAGGGTCGATGCGGGTGTGGCACCCGGCGCAGGAGGCGTCGGTCCAGTGCTGCTGGAGCCGCTCACGGATGGTCTCCGCCTCCTCAGACTCGGCGGGCAGGTCCATGTTCACGTCCTGGGGCGGGGCGAGCTCCTGACACAGAAGCTCCTCCAAGATGAACGCGCCCCGCTTGACCGGGGACGACGAGGCCGCGTAGCCGTGGCCGGTCAAGAAGGCCAGGCGGGTGAGCGCGCCGGGGCGCACGCTGGGGTCGAGCTGCACGCGGCTCCAGCCCTCGCCGGGGTCGGGCAGGCCGTAGATCGCCGCCAGCTCGGCGTTCACCCAGGTCCACTCCGAGAACAAGAGCGTCTCAAACCGGGCGTCGCCGCTCCAGACGACCTCGGAGACGAACAGATCCAGCTCGGTGCGCATGGCGTCGAGGGTCTCGTCGTCAAAGCTCGGGTAGAGCGTGGCGTCGCGGCTGGCGTTGTCTAAACGCCAGGTGTTCAGCCAGTCCTGGTGGAAGCTGAGCACGGCGCGGACCACACGCGGGTCACGCACGAGGCGCTCGGCCTGGGCGGCCACCTGGGCCCGGGTGCGGAGCTGCCCCGCGGCGGCGGCGGCGCGCAGGGTCTCATCGGGGGTCGTGTCGAGCAGAAAGTAGGAGAGCCGGGCGGCGATGGCCCAGTCGTCGAGGCGCTCGCCGCCGGGGACGGCCTCGCCGCCCGTCGCGTCGAGGTACAGAAAATACGGCGCCTGGAAGATCAGCTCCACGCCCATCTGCGTGGCCTCCCGGGGCTCGACCCCGGCGTCTAAGAAGCGGGTGATGAGCGTGGACTGCTCGGCGGTGAGCGGGCGGCGCCAGGCGCGCTCGCCGAGGTCCAACAAGAAGCGCCGGGCGCAGTCGGCCTCGGCCTCATCCGCGCCGCAGCCCCAGAGCGCGTCGAGGTCCATCGTCGCGCTGACGTGCTCCGCGGCCAACATCACGCCCTCCACCCCGGCGGCGGTGACCGTGTTGTTGCTCACGAAGGTGCGGAACTCGGGCCCCGACGTCGTCGCCGGGAACAGGCCGTCGGGCAGCTCGACGCCGACGAGGTCCAGGATCGAGTGTCTGACCTGGGCGTCGGTGAGGCGGCGCAGGGGCGCTGAAGCGGGGTAGATCACGCCGTCTTCGCAGGTGGGCGGGGCCTCGCCGGGGTGCTCGCAGGCGCCGGGCTCGCCGAGGCGGGCGACGAGCTCGTGCAAGACGGCGTACTCCGGGGAGAGCGTGTCAAACCGCGCGCCGCCGACGTGGGGGACCTGCCCGGTCGGCTTCTGGAGGAGCAAGGCCGCGCCGTCATCGGTGTCACGCACCAAGGCGCCGAGGCGGGCCATGTTCTCGGCCAGGGCCGCGTCGTCTACGAAGGGCACGAGCACATGGCGGGTGCCCCCGGCGAGGCCACCCTCGACGTGGCAGGTCACACACTGGGCCGTGAGCAGCGGCGCGGCCTGGGCGGCGAAGAACGCCTCGTCCGAGACACAGTCATCGGGGTCGGCGGCGGGGGGGTCGCCGCAGGCGGCGAGGCCGAGGCCCAGCGCGGTGAAGACGCGGCGGAGATGGCTCATGGGCGCCCTCCCAAGGCGGCGCGGCTGAGGCCGAGGCCCCCGGCGCTGGTGATCTTGGGGCTCCAGGTGAAGCCCCCGTCTTCAGACACGGTGAGCGTCTGCCCGCTCATCCCGAACACGAGGCGCCCGATCGCGGCGATGGGCGTGGCGTCCACGGCGTTGAAGTACTCCCAGCGCGCGCCGTCCTCGGAGCGGTAGAGCTCGGCCCCGTCGCCGAGCAAGAAGGCGCCGTCGCCATACACGAGGCCCCGCCAGGTGTTGCCACCGTCGCCGACGGTGTCGATGGCCCAGGTGAGCCCGCCGTCGTCGCTGCGCGCGACCCGACCCGCGGCCCCGGCGGCGATGAGCGCGCCCCCGCCGTAGGCCACGACGCCCAGATCCTCATCGCAGATTTGTTGGTCAACCGACCAACTTACCCCGTCGGTGGTGACGACGACCCGCCCGGCGTCGCCGACGGCCACGAAGGCGCCGCCGCCGTAGGCCATCGCCCGGAGGTGCTCCCCGGGGCTGTAGCCGCCGCCGGTCCAGGTGACGCCATCCGTGGAGCGCAGGGGCAGGCCGTCAAAGCCGACGAAGAGCCCGTCCCCGAACGCGCAGGCGCCGATGGGGCTCCCGGCGGCGCTGGACGCGGTCCAGGAGACGCCGTCTTCGCTGAACCACCAGCGCCGATCGACGTTGCCGCCCACGGCCACGAAGCGCCCGCCGCCCGCGCAGACGCCGCGCTGCAGGCTGTCTCCGTGGGCGGTGAGCGTCTCATACCCGTCATAGGCCACGGTCTCACCATAATCGTGTGTGGTCAACACATGGCGACCGTCGCCGACGAGCACCAAGGTGAGGGGTGCGCCGACCGTCGCGCTCAGGGGCAAGACCAAAGGGGAGCCGGGGTGGTCAAACGGCAGGGTGAAGCCCCCTTCTGCGCGCCCCTCGGCGCCGGGCTCAAACCGCAGGGTGACCGTCGTGGACGCCTGGGCCTCCAGCAGCACCGGGGGCAGGCTCTCCAAGGAGAAGCCCGCGCCGCTCACCCACTCATCGGGGTGGCCGAGCAGGCGCAGGCGCTCGTCGCAGCCGTTCTGGAGGGTGAGGGTGAGGGTGAGCGCGTCGCCTTGGGCCGGGGCCTCACCGAAGGAGAGCGCGGCGGTGGTGACCCCGTCGATCGACGCCAGGAGCCCCGCCTCACAGGGCGGCGCGCTGTCGGGCGCGGTGTCGGCGGGGCTGTAGCTGGGGCTGTCTGGGACGCTGTCGTCCCCGGCGGGCGCGCGGCTGTCGGGGGCGTCGTCGCAGGCGATGAGGAGGAGCAGAGAGACGGTGAGCGCGGGGTTCATCGGTCCTCCGCGGCGAAGGCGTGCAGGTCGAGGCCGTCGGCCCGGGTGTGCACCGTCTCCCAGCTCAGGCCGTCGCGGCTGCGGTACAGCTCACCGCCGACCCCGCGCGGGTTCACCGTCGAGAAGAACCAGCCCCCGGCGACGCCGAGGAGCTCGTAGGTGGTCCAGGAGGGCGTCGCCACGGCGCTCCAGGTGAGGCCGTCGGTGGAGGACCACAAGGTCTGGGCGCTGCCGCCGTTGCCGGAGATGAGCCAGACGCCGTCGTTGTGCGCGACGCTATAGAGGGCGTAGTAGGTCCCGACCGTGAGCTCCTGCGCCGTCCAGGTGGCGAAGCGGTCGTCGCTCACCAGCACGACCTGGCGGTTGTTGCCGCCCACGGCGACCCACAGGCCATCGGCATACGCCACGTCGTTGAGATAGTCACCGCCCTCGAAGGTGACCTCGGTGTCCCACGAGAGGCCGTCGTCGCTGGTGGCGATGCGCCCGGACCGGCCGACGCCGACAAACCGCTCCCCATCAAACAGCAGGCCGTTGAGCATGTCTCGCCACGCCGTCTGCTCGTGAACGATGGCGCCGCCGGTCTCGGACCAGCTCAAGGCGTCGCTGCGGGCGCAGGCGAACAGTCCGAGGCCATACGCACACTCCGAGGGCCAGAACTCGTCGCTGGCCACGGAGATCGTCCAGTCTTCGCCCAGAGCGCTCGTGGCGTAGACGCCGGGGTCGGACCAGTCGCCCCCATCGGCGAAGGTGCGTAAGAAGCGGCCGTTCCCCCAGGTCAAGGTGCCGCGCTGGGCGTCTTGGGCGCCCTCAAACGGCGGACGCTCGGCCCAGGTGGCGCCGTAGTCGTCGCTCAACAGCGTGCCGCCGCCCTCGATGGCCACGACGAGGCGCAGGGGCCGAGGCACCTCGGCGACGAGGTTCAGCGTGAAGGGCTCGCCGAGGCCGGGGATCGTCAACGCGCCGCGCCACTCCGTCTCTTCAGTCGCCCCGAGGCCGTTCACGGTCAAGGACACCCGGGCGCTCTCGGCGGGCGAGAGCGTGTCGGGGGGCAGGGTGGCCCAGGTGAAGCCCTCGCCGGAGAGCCAGGCGGCGGCGCCGGAGAGGTCTTGGGCGGTGTCCGCGCGGTTGGTGAGGGTGAGGGTCACCCAGCGCGGCGAGTCGAGGCCGGCGGGGGCGGTCTCGACGGTGATCGTCGCCCCAGAGGGCAGCAGCGCGCCGTCGTCGGTGACCACGGAGAGCGCGCCGTCGGGGAGCTCCGCCGGGTCGGGCCAAGGGTCGGCCTCCCCCTGGCTGTCGTCGCCGGAGGGGCGAGAGTCGTCGGGCGCCGCCGGATCGGCGCAGGCCATGATCAGCGTGAGCGTCAGCGGCGCGAGGCGGGTGAGGGACGGCACGGCGCGACTCCGGGCTCAGATCGGGACGGAGTTTATCGCGCAGAGATCAAGACTCCACACCCCACCGCTTCACGCGGTTTGGCCCCGCGCCAGAGCGTACTTTGTACGCCTGCTTCGAGGAGGGGCCTCAGAGCGCCCCGACCACCGCGCTCACCGTGGGATCGGGGAACAGCGGCGCGTCCGGGGCGCCGCGGGTCGTGTCAAACAGGGACACCATCAGCTCAAAGGGCACCTCGTCGGTGACGGCCAAGGTGACCGCGCGCTCCTCGGGGTGGCGGGACTTGAGCTCGGTGAGCACCGCCGTGAGGCCCTTGAGGTCGTAGTCGCCGGGGCCCGCGCAGGGGCCCGCCGCGCAAGGCAGACGAAGGCCGCCGTTCAGCGCGACGTCCTCGCCGCTCACCATCAGTCCTTGGCCGCTCACGGTGAGCACGAGGCCGAGGGTGGGGGCGCCCGGCGTGACGCAGGGCGCGGCGCAGAGGCTCGGCACGTCGGAGTCGATGACGGCCAGCTTCGAGAACTGCACGTTCATCAACAACATCGGGATGAGCAGCGACGCGAGGCCAAGGAAGGGGATGAGGCCGACGTTGCTGAGGTTGTTGGGGTTGTTTGAGTCGCGGCGGGCCATGGGGATCCATTGGGTGGGAGGTTCTCCCGCGCCGACCGCGCGGCGTCTCGCCAGGTTCCGAGGCGCCGCGCGCCCCACAAGCTCTTGACAGCCCAACCCGAGGGGCGGCCCGCGCGCGCCCGCGCACCCTCAGGCGTTAGTCAGAAGTAATATTCCTGATCCAGATCATCGCTTGCGCTGTGCTATGGTCCTCTCGCACCCGCACCCGGAGTCAGCATGGAAGCGTCCTCCAGCGCCACCCTTCGTCCCGTTCTTGGCGACTTCGCCAGCATCGTCTGCACCAAAGCCATCGTCGTCGGCGTCGAGCAGGCCCTCGGCGAACGCGCGGCCCACGTCGCGCTCATCGCCGCAGGTCGCGCCCGTGGACGCCAGCTCACGGCGCAGCTCGCCGGGCAGCCGGACCTCAAGCTCGCCGACACCGCCGAGATCCTCAACGCGGCGATCGGCGTGTCTGGCACGCGACTTTGTATCGTCGCGAAGGTCGAAGAAGACGGCACGGCCATCCGCGTGTACCTGTCGGAGACGCTCTGCTCCGCCGGAGAGCCCCAGGGCTCGCCGCGCGTCCTCACCTTCACCATGGGGGCGATTCAGGGCGCGTTTGAGCAGCTCACGGGGCGGGCGCTCAAGGGGCGGCAGATCGAGTCTGTGCTTCGCGGCGGCGCATACGACGTCATCGAGCTGAACAACCGCATGTGATTCAAACATGCCAAACAGTCCCAAGACTTAAAACTGCTATGGCCGAGGTCGAGACCCAGCGAGCCCAACCACGCCTCGCTGGGGCGTTCGGTGGGTGATCGGCGTGGTGTATTGTCCTGCTGCCCCTCACACCCACTGGAGCCATCATGGAATCCACGACTCAAGCGCCCTTGCGTCCTCAACTCGGCGACTACTGTAGCATCATCTGCACCAAGGCCATCGTGGTCGGTGTGGAGCAGGCCCTCGGCGAGCGCGCGGCCCACGTCGCCCTGATCAACGCCGGTCGCGCCCGTGGCCGCCAGATCGCCGAGCAGCATGTCGGCAAGACGACCATGGCCCTCGCCGACACCGCGCCGATCCTCAACGCCGCCATCGGCGCCTCGGGCACGCGCCTCTGCATCGTCGAGCGGGTCGAGGAGCAGGGCGAGGCGATCCGGGTCACCCTCTCGGAGACCTTGTGCTCCGCCGGTGAGGCCCAAGGCTCTCCCCGGGTGCTCACCTTCACGATGGGCGCGATCCAAGGCGTGTTTGAGGTGCTCACCGGCCGGGCGCTCAAGGCGCGGCAGGTGGAGTCTGTGCTGCGTGGTGGCAGCCACGACGTCGTCGAGCTCAACAACCGCATCTGACGCGCGGCGCGTGGTCAGGGGTTGAGACGGCGCACGTCGCCCATGTTCGGCCCGTCCAAGGCGATCACGAGCACGGCGTCGGCCTCGACGGTCGGCGCCACGCGCGCCCCGGCGCGGATCAGCGCCGCGCCCGCGAGGGGCAGCAGCGGCCCACAGACGTCCGCCGCGTCACAGCGGCGGGCGAAGTGTCGAGCGACGGGCTGGGGGAATCCGCCCCGGGCCGTCGGCTCATCCTCGGGCGGGATGAGGTTGAGCCAGACCGCCCAGTAGCCATCCTGGGCCGGGGCCGCGAGCTCAAACCCGCCGGGGACCGCCCGGGTGGGGCCGCCGTCCGCCGGGGCCCACAGCGCCGCCCGAGGCATGGGGTCGTAGGGGACGAGGCCGTCGATAAGCGCGCCGTACACCGCGCTGCCTTCGGCGGGACCGACGACCAGCACATCGCCGCCCGGTCCCCGCGTGAGGCTCCCGATCGCCCGCAGCCCCGGGAGCGGCGTCACCGAGCGCCGGGCGCCGTCGGGGCCATACCGCCAGAGCTCCGCGCGTGTCCCGCCGACGATGACGCCGAGGATGGGCCCCTCGGGGCCATCCAAGAGCGCCGCCACGGCGTTTGACGCCTCGGGCGCTGGGCTCAGGGGCAGGGGCTGGAGCGTGTCGCCCACCAGACGTTGCACAGCGGACTGGTCGTAGAGGCTCAGGCGGCCACCTTCGTCGAGGCCCAAGGCGCCGGGGAGGCCGAAGCCGCCGGGGTCGGCCAAAAAGAGCGTCTTTTGGAGCGCGCCGTCGCGGTAGAGGTGCAGGCTTCGGCCCGCCGCCTCTCGCGTCAAGACCGCGAGGCGACCGTCCGCGAGCTGCGCCGCGCCCAGCGGCGTCTGACCCGCCGCACGCAGCGCGGCGCCGTCGAGCACCAGCGCGCCCTGGGCGGGAGGCGCGGCGGCGGCGAGCTCCACGGGGTAGGTCTCGGCGAGATACGCCTCACGCTCGGCGAGGTGACCCCGCAGCAGGGTACACTGTGTCTCATCCAGCGCACCACAACCCCGCTCGGCCTCGGCGCTGATCGTCCAGACCGCGAGGCGCTCGTCCTCAAATCGGGCCGAGGGGGAGAGCGTGATCTCGCCCTCGACGCCCTCCATCACCATCCGACCGATCTGAAAGCCGGGTTTGGAGACGATCACGTCTGTGGTGAGTTTGCCCACAGGCAAGCTCAGGGGTGGGCTCAGCGTGAAGCGCCCGTCGCCGTCGGTCTCGGTGATCTGGGCGCCGATGGGGGTGCGCCGGGACTCCGTGCCCGCGGAGAGCACCCGCTCAAACCGGGCGATGACCAGGGCCGGGCGCTCATCCACGGGGGCGACGCGGGCGCTGAGGCCGCAGCCGCCGAGGCCAGCGCCCCACAACAAGGCCACGAGGGGCGTTCGCGGGGAGCTGGCGCGTCGCTTCAAGGCATCACCTCAGATCGACCCAGGGGAATGTTGGCGTCTTGGTCGAGATACACGACGCCGTAGGTGTCGCCGGAGTTGTTCGCCGCGCCCGTCGCCGTCGCCCGGCCTCGGCCCGAGGCGACTGGCACCGTGTACAGTCCGCCGAGCTGGTCATCGGCGTCGGTGATGCTCTGGGTGAGGTTGCCCCGGGCGTCGTGGTCGTAGCCGCTGTCACAGTCGAACCACTTCAAGTACAGGCTGCGCCCGTCCATCGGCTGCCCGCCTTGGCTGACGTCGAAGGACAGGGTGTTGGACGACCAGCCGAAGCCGCTGACCTGGGCGGGCTTGTTCACCTGACCGCGGTCGGTGCCTTGCACATGAGAGCGGCCGATGGGCGTCGTACACTCGGCGTTGGCGTAGAAGACGGCGTAGGTGTCGCCGGTGTCGTCGTGGCCCGAGCGCGCCGCGGCGAGGCCCTCGTTGGCGAGGGAGACACGGTCGGGGCCCGCGAGGAGCTCGTCTGTGTCTTGTACGAAGGTGGCGTTGGGGCTGGTGAACTCTCCGGCGAGGTTGCCCGAGTCGTGGTGGTCGTAGCCCGCGTCACAGTCGAACCACTTCACCCAGATCTCCGTGCCCACAGGCGCCGAGCGGCCATCCACCGTCACGTTGAACACCAAGGTGGCGCCGTTCCACTCGCTGCGGGTGACCCGGGTGACCGCGAGGCGCTGGCCGCCCCAGACGTTCTGGCGCATCGCCGCGGCGGTGTCGCGGGTGGAGTACGGCGTGCCGCCATCGGTCATCTGGTCTTGGCCGCGGGGCTGGGACTCGGCGTTGCGCAGGTCGGCCTCGTAGTCGCCGGTCATGGCGCGCCACAGCGGGCCGTAGTCGGGATCGGCCATGATCGCCGAGTGGTCGGGCCGGGGGATGTCGATGTTCGCCGGGGTCGCCTGCCCGCCGTTCAAGATCGTCAGCACCTCGCTGAGCGAGGCCGCCGTGTCATCGGAGATCGTGGCGAGGTCGCTGCTGTTCATCGTGTCGTCGCCACGGAACCGGCCGCGGGTGGTCGGCAGGCCCGTGGTGAGCTCGTTCAGCGCGTCGTGCCACTTCTTTGAGCGGTTGAGCCCCAGCTCAGACTCCCCTTGGGTGCCGACGCTCACGCGGTCCAGGGCGCGCGGCGCCATGTGCCCAGCGGCGTAGCAGTCCTGCAAGAAGTGGGAGGCGAAGCCCTCCTCCAACATCGCCGTGCGGCGGTCACCCGCCCGGGCGGCGGTGACGGCGAGCTGGTGATGGCGCGTGTACTCATCGCCGCAGAGCGGATAAAAATGGTTCACGTTTGTCTGCGCGATGGTCACCATGGAGAGAAAGTCTATCGGCCCGCCGCCGGTGTCGCCAGTCTCGCGCTGGGCGAGCTCACCGGGGTTCCGGGCGTAGTCGCCGGAGAGCTCAGACGCGTCGCCGAAGGTGATGCTGTTGGGCACCGCCACGGGCGGGCTGTACTCACCCGTCGCGATCCACGAGTCGTTGGTGTCGACGCGGGTGGCGCCCTCGGCCTGGCGGTCGATCGCGGCGAGGCCCGGATCGTCCTTGGGGATCGGCCGGTCGTTGCCCGCCTGGGGGAGCGGCGCGTTGCCGCCGTCGGCCTTGATCACGGCGAGGTTGCCGAAGGCTTTGTGCTCATAGCTGTCCCAGAGCATCAGGCTGCCGTAGGGCGCCCGAGCGAGCACCTGGACCGGGGCGCCGCTGAGCACGGCCTCGGCCGCGGCGTGGGCGTCGGTCTCGGCGTCAACGGCGCCGCCAGGGCCGCTCGCGGTCTGCTGCACGACGTGGGCGAGCTCGTGGGCGACGACGTCTTTGGAGGGGTTGGCGCTGCCGAAGGCCACCTGCTCGCCCATCATGTAGCCCTCGGTGCCGAGGGCCTGGTTGGCGGTCTGGGCGGGGGCGTCGGTGTAGGCGCTCACGGCGGCGAAGCTCTGCCCGAAGGCGGCCTCCATCATGCTCAAGAAGGGCACCCGACCCGGGCGACCGCTGAAGCCCTGCTTGGCGATCTCCTCCCGGGAGCCGCCCGCCGCGCCCTGCTGCGCCTGGAGCTGCTCCATCATCGCCTGGTTGCCGAGGCGCTCAAAGTCTTGCATCGGCGCCTGCGCGCCCCCTTCCCGCTGTGCGCCCAGCGCGCTCATTCCCGCCGTCGCCGCCGTCGCTCGCCTCATGGACGCCATCACTCCCTCCTGGAGCCTTGAGCCAGTGTCCGTTAGAACACCCCCACTGTAGCGAACGACTCGTGTGACGAGTCACGGCCAAGCCTGACCCAGGTCATGGTTTGGGCCCATGCACCCGCCGATACGCCCGCACCCGCCCCCCTTCAGGGAGCGGCCACCACGCCACGAGCTGAAGCTGCCCCCGGGCCGCCGCGACCGCCTCCGCCACCGGAGGAAGCTCGCTGAGCTGGTAGTGCTGCTCCACGAGCGCCGCCTCGATCCGGCCCAGGCCCGGCCAGTCCCCGCCCTCATCGACGCTCACCCACACGAACGCCTCGGCCACGCCCAGCCACTCAAAGGCGCCTTGGGGGTCGGTCAGAACCCCCCGCACGGCCTGGCCCGGCAGGCGCTCGCGGAGCTGCAGGTTGAGGTAGATCTCGGCCCAGACGGGATCCTCGGAGAAGGTGATCACCTCGCCGCCGCCGAGGCTCGCCGCGAGGTCGTGCAGCGGCAGACGCAGGCCCCGGGGCGGGAGCGCCTGGGGATGCCGCGGGCTCACCCAAGCCTCGGGCAAGCTCGGGCCGCTCAACACCCCGGGCAGGCCGAGCCCCGGCGCGCCCCAAAACCGCACCTGCTGCTGGTGCAGGCCGACGATCACCACCGCCGCCCCCAGCCAGCGCCGCCACGCCCGGCCGTGGGAGATCCAGGCCCCGGTGAGCGCCATGAGCGCTCCCAAGGCCGGGATGGTGTAAAACGCCTGCTTCTTGGCGATCAGGGTGAACACGAGCACGCCAGAGAGGATCACCGCCGTCTGCGCCTGCCGCGCCGCGCGCTGGGACGGCGCCTCGGACCGGGCAAACGCCGAGGCCCCCAAGGCGAGGAGCGCGAGCCCGCCCAAGGCCAGCCCCGCCTGACCGTCGAGGAGGCTCAGCGGGTAATAGAGCAGGTTCTCGACGGAGAAGAAGGCCCGGCTCTCGGTCTGCGCGCCCGTGGAGTCGATCTCCCCCGTCGCCGTCTGGGAGAGCAGCTCCTCGCGGTGAAGCTGCACAAACTGCCACAGCCAGGGCCCGCACAGCGCCAACGACGCCACCAAGGCCAGACCGACGCCCCGCAGGCGGCGCGCGCCGTCCCCCGCCGACCTCGGCGCGGTGAAGATCACCCACAGCGCCGCCGGGGCCAGAAAGATGCCCATCGACAGGCGATCCATCAGCATCCCGACGCCGCAGGCGAGGCCGAAGTACACGCTCTCCCGGCCACGGGCCAAGGCGTCGGAGCGCCCCAACCACAAGGCCGCGACGCTCACCCAAGCCGCCACGGCGAGGTTCGGCTCAAACCGCACGAGGTTGCCGTAGACCGACGGCGTGAGGCTCAACAGCGCCATCGTCCACAGGGCCGCGCCGCGCCCGCCGAGGGCCTCGGCCCCGCGCCCCGCCGCCCACAACAAGACCGCGAGGTGACCGATGTTCGCGAGCACCATCGCCCGATGCCCCGCGCCCAGCGCCATCATCCACGGCCAGGGCCAGAGATAGAAGCCCGGGGGCCAGTAGTTGGTGCTGAGGTAGTAGCGCAGGTGCCAGGCGTCGCGGTCCACCCAGGCGCCCCAGAGGTCGAGCGCGTTGCCGACGTGGAGGAACTCGTTCTGGTGGCCATCGGGCAGGCCGTTTCGCGCCGTCCACAGGCTCACCTGGGCCCACGCGAGGCCCAGCGCCACGGCCAAGGCGAGCCAGAAGGTCCAGGGGCTCAGGGCGCGGCGGAACATGCCCGGCGAGGATACACCGTTGTGAAGGCGTCGGCGTAGGGACCACGGCGGGATCTGCTGCGTGAGATCGCACAGGCGCTTGGAATGTGGGCTAAAATGCACAGCAGAGGTGCCCCCCATGAGCGCAAGACGCGTCGACGGACTTCGAGTCGCCCTGGTCTACCCGCCCTACGGCCCGGTGAAGAACGAGCCGGGCATCAAGACGGTGAAGGAGAACTACGGCATCTTCCCAAGCTTGTCTCTGCTCTATGTGGCGGGCATCTTGGAGAGCGCCGGCGCGGAGGTGCTGTTCATCGACGCCCACGCCGAGGGCCTCACCCTGGACGAGACCGTCGCGCGCCTAGAGGCCTTCGGGCCCTCCTACATCGGCTACACGATCACGACCTACCTCTTCTTCCAGACGCTGGACTGGATCAAGGCGATCAAGGCCCGCACCGGCACGCCCACCATCGTCGGCGGCGTCCACCTGAGCATCTACCCCCGGGAGACGCTCACCCACGAGTCCATCGACTACGCCGTGACCGGCGAGGCCGAGCTGAGCCTGCCGAACCTCCTGCACGCTCTGGAGAACCGCCGCGACCTGCGCGACGTGAAGGGCATCGCCTTCCGCGTCGGCGGCCCCACGCAGACGGGCGGCGAGGTCGTCGTCACGCCCACCGAGAAGACCATCGACGTGGACGAGGTCCCCTTCCCCGCCCGTCGCCTCATCGACAACAGCCTCTACTACAGCTTCATCAGCAAATACAAGAACTTCACCTGCTTCATCACCAGCCGAGGCTGCCCTTACAAGTGCATCTTCTGTGAGCAGGGCTCCAAGGCGTTCCGGGCGCGCTCGCCCAAGAACGTCGTGGACGAGTTGGAGCTGTGTGTGAACGAGTTCGGCATCCGCGAGCTCGACTTCTTCGACTCCTCGTTCACCATCCGCAAAGACCGCGTGATCGAGATCTGTGAGGAGATCAACCGCCGCAAGCTCGACATCGTCTGGGCCGCCCGAACCCGGGTGGACTGTATCACAAAAGACGTGCTCTCCGCCATGCGCCGGGCGGGCTGCGCGCGGATCTACTACGGTGTGGAGAGCGGCAACCGCGAGATCCTCAAGGTGCTCAAGAAGTCCACCTCATTGGAGCTCGTCAAGCGGGTCGTGCGCGAGACGCGGGAGGAGGGCATCGACACCTTCGGCTACTTCATGCTCGGCAACCCCTATGAGACGCCCGCCACCATCCGCCAGACGATCCGCCTCGC
>JBEAVX010000463.1:0-4324 GCA_041160755.1 Pseudomonadota bacterium | reverse complement strand
TCTCGGGGCTACCCCCTCGCCGTCGGCGGCGCCGCGCCTTGAGCGGCCTCTAGGCTGTGCAGCGGTGTGCGTCGCTGTGCAGCGGTGTGCAGTCATGTGCAGCGGTGTGCAGCGGGCGGCTCAGTAGGTCGAAGAAGTGAAGAGATCCCAGTCGTCGAACGGCGAGCAAGTCGTCGGAACGTCGATCTTGGGGCGCTCCAGCGCGCGCCGGTTCGTCGTGTCACAGGCTGGCCAATCAAAGCCGATCTGGTCGCAGTTGAACAGCAGGACCAGCTCGTTGAGCTGTTGAACCTTGGCCCCCTCAAGACGGTCGAGCACGGATCGCCAGGGCTCGCCGTCCTCCACACAGACGCCGACGCGGGGGAGGGGCGCTTGGCTGGGGTCGGCCACGGGGGCGCAGGAGAACTCGTGTCCCCAATCATGGGGGCCTCGGTCGAGGTCGGGGTTGGAGTAGGCTTTGTAGTCGCAGCGGTGGAGGGCGCCTTCTCGCGACAGAATGTTGATGGATTGATGATCATTCACAAATCGAGAGAGGTCTTGATCGAGATGGATATCCACAGAGAGCAGGATCTCTGCCAGCTCAGGTCGCCCGTCTGGGCCACGCCAGATCACGAAACGATCGTCGGACTGAAGATGCTCCCAATAGGAGAGGTGGCCCCCAACCCCATCGACCGTCGCGGCGGGGGATGGGTTGAACCCGAAGGCGAACGCCGTCCAGGAGGGCGGTGTCTCGTCTGCGTCTATGGCGGCCTCCATGGCCACGTAGTAGTGGTTGGCGGCATGATCGTAAATCGTGAGCATTAAGTTACGCGCCTCTCTAAAGCTCTGGGCGCCGCGTCGCTCCTTCTCAGGCACCAAGGCTTCGATGTCCGGGCGAATCCACACCGCCTCAGACGCGCTGTAGGTCACCTCAAAGACCGCGATCAGGTCGGGGTGCTCAGTGAGGCCCCCAAACGACGCCGTCGTCAGCGGCACCAGCTCAGGCGGTGTGTTGGGCGCCGGTCCACAGGCCAAGAGCGCCAAGAGGGGCACGAGGCTTCGCCAAGGGCGGGTAGAAGGAGGCGTCATCGAAGGTCCGGGGAGGGGAGCGCAGGTTCGACACGGGTGCTCGGCCCTCGGTTCGCCGCTTGTTCGCCCTCGCCCCGCGCCGCCCCGCGAGGATAGGATACACCTGCGCCGCCATCCCCAGAGGTCCGCCATGTCCGAGAAGCCCCGCTCCATTCGCCTCGTCACCGAGATCCCCGGCCCCAAGAGCCAGGAGATCGTCCGCCGCCGCGAGGCCGCGACGCCCCAAGGGGCGGCGAAGCTCACGCCCATCGCCGTGGCTTCAGCGCACGGGGCCGTGGTCACGGACGTAGACGGCAACCAGCTCCTCGACCTCGCCGGGGGCATCGGCGTGTTGGCCGTGGGGCACACCCCCAAGGCCGTGGTGGACGCGGTGAAGGCCCAGGCCGAGCAGCTCTTGCACATGTGCGCCATCGTCTCCACCTATGAGCCCTATGTGGCGCTCGCCGAGCGGCTCAACACGCTCACGCCGGGCGACTTCCCCAAGAAGACCGTGCTGCTGAACACCGGGGCCGAGGCCGTCGAGGCGGCGGTGGCGATCTGCCGCTCGTACACCAAACGCCAGGGTGTGGTCGTGTTTGAGGGGGCGTACCACGGGCGCTCCAACCTCACGATGGCGATGACGTCGAAGTTTAACCTGTTCAAGAAGGGCTTCGGGCCGTTCTCCCCCGAGGTCTACCGCTTCCCGTTCCCCAACGTCTACCGCCGCCCGCAGGAGATGACCGCCGAGTCCTTCGTGGACTGGCACATCCAGAACCTCGACCACTGCTTCATGGGCATCGTGGACCCCTCCCACGTCGCCTGCGTGGTGATTGAGCCGGTTTTGGGCGAGGGTGGATTTTTGCCTGTGCCCGCGCCGTTTCTCCAGGCCCTTCGCCGACTGTGCACCCAGCACGGCATCGTGCTCGTGGCCGACGAGGTGCAGGCGGGCATGGGGCGCACGGGCAAGCTCTACGCCATCGAGCACTCCGGCGTGGTCCCCGACGTGGTCGTGAGCGCGAAGTCCCTCGCCGCCGGGATGCCGCTCTCGGCGGTCACCGGGCGGACGGAGATCATGGACGCGCCGCACCCCGGCGGCTTGGGCGGGACGTACTCCGGCAACCCCTTGTCCTGTGTGGCGGCCCTGGCGGCGCTGGATGAGCTGACCACCCCGGCGTTTCTGGCGCGCTCCGCCGAGGTCGGCGAGCGCCTGCGCGCCCGGCTGTTGGCGATTCAGGCCCAGCACCCCGAGCAGGTCGGCGACGTGCGCGGCCTGGGCTCGATGTTGGTGATGGAGCTGGTCAAAGACTCCGTGACCAAGGCGCCGTGGATGGATCTGTGCGCGGCCTTGTGCGCCGAGACGGTCAAGCACGGCGTGATCACGATCCGCGCCGGGCTCTTCTCCAACTGTGTGCGGTTTCTGCCGCCGCTCAACCTCAGCGATGACCAGCTCGACGAGGCGATGGACGTGGTCCAGAAGAGCCTGGAGATCGTGCTGGAGCGGCACGGCGTCACCCAAGGCAAAGGCGGTGCGGCGTGAGCCGAACGATTCGACGGCTGACGCTGAGCGGCTCCCCCGAGGCCCGGGGCGCGCTGCACGGCCAGACCTACGCGGAGTCCATTCGGGTCTACGCCCAGTCGCGGGTGAGGCTCTCGACGCTTGGCACCCGCCTGGGCCGCGAGGACGCCATCGACCTCGCCACACGCTGCCTGCCCCACCACGAACGTTACGCCCCGGATCTCTACGCGGAGCTTCTGGCGATGTGTGAAGCGGCGGGCATCACCCCGGCCGAGGGCGTGATCGTCGGCGGCTACACCGACTTCTTGGACGTGGTGCGCGCTGTGGACATGGGCGCGCCCATCGAGGACACCTGCACAGCCGCCCTGGTGCCCCCATCCGCCACAGACGGCCTCGGCGGTCTGTTCACCCAGACCTGGGACATGCACGCCTCGGCGACGCCCCACGTCGTCATGCTGCGCCACGAGCCCGAGGGGGGCCTCGCCGCCTTGACCTTCACCACCGTCGGCTGCCTGGGCCAGATCGGCATGAACGAGGCCGGGATCTGTGTCGGGATCAACGATCTCAGCTCCTTGGGCGGGCGTCTCGGCGTCACCTGGCCGTTCGTGGTGCGGAAGGTGCTCCAGCAAGACACCCTCGACGACGCCGTGCGCGCCGTGGTCGAGGCGCCCTTGGCCGGGGGCCACAACTATCAGCTCATGGACAAACACGGCGCTGGGGTCAACATCGAGTGGATGCCGGGCCGGGTCGAGGTCACGCGGCTTGAGGACACGCCGATCGCGCACAGCAACCACTGCGTGCTGCCGACGACGTTCGCCCGTCAGGCGCCGCGCCCCGAGGCCCTGCAGCGCTCGTCTCTGGAGCGCCTGCGCCACGCCGACACGCTCCTGAGCGCCCGGCCGATCACCGTCGAGGGCCTCATGGACCTCACCCGGGACGAGACCTGGATCTGCCGCCACCCCGAGCCGCCCTTTGAGTACGAGACCTGCGGGGCGGTGGTGATGCGCCCCCAGACCCGCACGCTGTGGGCGGTCTGGGGCAGGCCGTCTGAGGGCGAGTACGAGGCGTTTGACCTCGGCTGAGCCGGGGTTTAGGGCGCCTTCGTCTTGGGCGGGGGCCTCTCGGGGCGCTTCACCGGCTGGTCGGGCACCTGGCGCCGACCGCCGGACTGTGTCGGGACGGCGGCGCCGGGCTTCTGGAGGATGAGCCCGAGCTTCACGGCCTTGAGGCCCTTCGTCGGCAAGGCCTCTTCGCGGAGGCCCGCGAGCAGGCAGTTGCCTTGTTCTTGGGTGACCCCGGCCATCTTCACCCGGCGCAGGCGGCCCGTGGGCTCGACGGTCAGGGTGAGCTCGATGGGGCCGACGTCTTGTAGGCCGCAGGTCTCGCGCAGGGCGGGGATCCGGGCGGTGACGGCGTCGGAGAGCGTGGTGTGCACCGCCGAGCCCACCTTGAGGGTGCGCGCCGGGGGCAACAAGGCGTCGGGGAAGGTCCAGGGCGCCACCCACCACGCCGTGAAGCCGAGGCCGCCCGCGAACCCGCCGAACAGCATGACGCCCAAGACGATCCAGCCGAGCCAGCTCCGGCGCGGCGGCCACTCGGCGGTCATGTCGTGGGGATCCGGCGGCGGGATGAAGCTGGGCTTGGGCGCGAGGTCGGCCTCGACGGCCACCGGGGGCGCCGAGGGGCTGGGCGTGGCGCCCGGCGGGAGGCGCTGCGGTGGGGGCGGCTCAAAGGCCGGGACCTGGGAGGGCATCGGCGGGG
>JBEAVX010000001.1:0-4587 GCA_041160755.1 Pseudomonadota bacterium | reverse complement strand
AGCACGGGCACGATGGGCAGCTCGATCTCGCGCATCACCCGGTCGAGGCCACGCTCGACGAGCTCGGTGTGGAGCGCGCGGTCGAGGAGCCAGGTGACGTGGGCGTCTTCAGCGCCGTACTCCGTGGCCTTGGGGATGGGCACGTCGGCGAAGGTCGAGCCCGGCGGGAGCCCGGCGGTGGCGTCGCTGTAGGGGATCATCGTGTGGCCGAGGTGGCGCAGCGCGAGATCGTCAAGGTTGTGGCGGCTGCGGTCGGGCTCCAGCAGGTAGTCGGCGAGCATGGTGTCCATCACCAGGCCCTCGACGCGGTAGCCGTTGTGCTGGAGCACCCGCAGGTCGTACTTGAGGTTCTGGCCGACCTTGGGCACGCCCGGGTCCGCGAGCACGCCCGCGAGGCGGGACATCACCAGGTCTTCAGAGAGCTGGGTGCCGGCGCTGTGGTTCATCGGCACATAGACCGCGGCGTCTTCAGCCCAGGCCAAACACAGGCCGACGAGCTTGGCGTCCAGCGGGTCGAGCGACGTGGTCTCGGTGTCGATGGAGAGGCGCGCCCCGGCCTTCACCGCCCGGCGCAGCTCGCCGATGGTGCGGTCCAGGGCCTCGATGGTGTCGATGGTGCGGTAGCGGCTGCGGTCGATGCCGGAGGCCTTCACGGCGGTCTCGCCGACGGCGCCGACGGCGGGGGGGGCCTCCTCGCCGAGCTGCTTGAGCAGGCTGCGGAACTGCCACTCCAAGAACAGGGCCCGGAGCTTCTCGGTGTCGCGGGAGTGGGTGAGGAGCTGCTCATCGCTCAGCGGCAGCTCGCAGTCGATCTTGATCGTGACGAGGATGCGTGAGAGGCGGGCCATCTCGGCCTCCGCCTTGACCGACTCGCCGCGTTTGCCGCCGATGGCGCCAGCGTTGGCGATCACGCCCTCCAGGTCGCCGTACTTCGCCACCCAGCCCGCGGCGGTTTTTTCGCCGACCCCTTTGACGCCGGGCACGTTGTCCGAGGCGTCCCCGGCGAGGCCGAGGATGTCGATGACCTGGGCGGGGCCGACGCCGAAGTAGGCGCGCACCCCAGCCTCATCGACGACCTTGTCCTCTTTGAGATCGAGGACGTAGACCCCCTCGCGGACGAGCTGGTAGTAGTCTTTGTCGCCGGTGACCATGAGCACCTCACGGTCCGGCGAGGCGAAGCGCTGGGCCAGGGTGCCGATGACGTCGTCGGCCTCGACGCCGGGGATCGCCAAGAAGGGGTGACCCCAGGCCTCGACCAGCTCGCGGAAGCGGGGCCACTGCTCCCGAAGCTCGGGGGGCATCTCCGGGCGGTGGCCCTTGTAGTCGGGGTAGAGCGCCACGCGGAACGAGGGGCCCTCGTCAAAGACGACGATCATCGCCTCGGGCTTGTGGTCGTTCTCTAGCTTCTTGAGCAGGTTGACGAAGCCCAACAGCGCCCCGGTGTGTTTGCCCGCCGCCGTCATCTTGGGCATGGCGTGGAACATCCGAAAGGCGTGGTTGCTGCCGTCGATGAGCAGGATCTTGTTGGGCATCCGACCTCCGAGCCCTCCCCCCTAACCGATGCGTGGCGCCGCCGGAGGAGATCAGCGCACCCGCACGAAGAGCTGGAGCGTGCGGTCTCCCAAGGGCACGGCGCGCTGGGCGTAGTGCTCGGTGAACTCGGGCACGCCGGGCACGGGGAGCTTGGTTGGTTGGTCAACCAAAAAACCCTCCTCGGGGATGAACACCGCGGGGGCGCGGCCAAAGACATAGGCGAAGTCGGACTTCTCGTGCCCGGCCATGCCGCTGCCCATCTGGGGCATCTCCCGGTGGGCGATGTGCAGGTCGGAGAGGCCCCACATGTCGATGGTGGGCAGGCCCGCGGCGTAGGGGATGGCCCCGGCGGAGTGAATCGCGAGCACGGCGTCGGGAGGGAAGAGCTGGCGCAGCGCTTGGCCCACAGCGAGGCGGTCGTCCATCACCTGCGCCCGGAATCGCGCCTCCTGGGCCATGCGGGTGTGGTTGGGGGCGAGGTCGAGGGTGAGCGTGCCCACGGCGAGGGCGGCGCCCAAGAGGGCGCGCGGCGCGACGGTGTTGGGCAAGGCGTCCATGGCCCACCAAAACCCGCGCTGGGTGAGGAGCACCAGCGGCGCGGCGACGAGGCCCACGAACCTGAAGGTCACCTTAAAGTCGCCGCCGACAGCGACGATGTAGGCGAGGTAACCAAGGCCCAAGGTGAGCACGGCCCGGGCCCAAGGGCTCGTCTTGGCCTCTCGCGCCGCGCCCAGGGCGCCGATGGCGAAGAGCAGAGCCTGAACGGGGTGGGCCTTGGCGCAGGCGAGGAGGTAGCTCACCCCTCTAGACCACTGGTCTACTCCGCCGCCGGTCTTCACATAGAAGGTGTTGGGCAAGGGCTGGCCGTAGTAGGCCAGGCGCGCGGCGGTCTGAAGGGCGAGCGCGGTGAACAACACGCCGAGGCCCCACCACAAGACCCGTCGAGGCGGCGCCCAGGCGGCCCGGAGCCCATGCTGCATCGCAGCACCAACGGTGAGCCCGATCAGCAGCAGGCCGTAGACGCCGACGCCTTCAGGGCGCACCAGCGAGAGCGCGGCGCACAAGAGCCCGGCGGCGGGCCAGGCGCGGCGGCCCTCGTCTTCATCGAGGGCGAAGACCACGGCGAGTCCAGCGAGCGCGGCGAAGGTGCTCGACTCAAGACCCTGCACGGCCTCGACCATCAAGAACGGGTTCGCGGCGATGAGGGCCGGGGCCACGAGCGCTCGCAGCGGGCCCTCACGGCGGGCGCCCAAGGCCCAGCTCACCCAGGCGAGGCCCAAGGCGCCGAGCACCCCGGCGAGCACTGAAGCGAGCAGAGGATCGCCGCCGAGGCGGATCACCCCGGCGAGGCCGACCGTCCACAAGAGGTTCGTGATGCCCTCGACGCGCTCGCCGGGGTTGAACACGAGGCCGTGCCCATTCGCGAGGTTCTGGGCGTAGCGGTAGCTGATGAAGGCGTCGTCCTGGACGTTCAGCCCGTAGGACAGCGCGTGCGCGATCAGCGCGGCGAAGATGAGCCCCAAGGCGAGGGGCGCGGACCGTCTTGGCATGGCCGCATCCTACCGCATCCGTCTGGCCTGCCCACGGCGCGCCGTCGTCGGCGATCTGTCCTATCGGCCCCAAGCGGGCTACATCCCACAGGCGCGCGGCCCTCTGGAGGACACATGCAGAACGATGATCTCTACAACCCCACCGACGTCCATCGGCTGCTCCGGGAGAGCGTCGCTGAGTTCACCTTGAGGGAGGTCGAGCCCCAGGCTGAAGAGTTTGATCGCCGCGAGCAGCTCAACGTCCCGCTGTTCCAGAAGCTCGGTGAGCTGGGCGTGCTCGGCGTGACGATCCCGGAAGAGGACGGCGGCGCGGGCCTCGACTCCACGGCGGCGGTCATCGTGCACCACGAGCTCGCGAAGTCCGACCCGGGCTTCTGCTTGGCGTACCTGGCCCACGCGATGCTCTTCGTGAACAACTTCTACCACTGCTCCAACGCCGAGCAGCGCGCGAAGTACCTCGCCAAGAGCCTCAGCGGCGAGTGGATCGGCGCCATGGGCATGACCGAGCCCGGCTACGGCACCGACGTGCTGGGCATGACGACGACCGCCGTGCGCGACGGCGACGAGTACGTCCTCAACGGCACCAAGACCTACATCACCAACGGCCCCGAGGCCTTCGTGTTTCTGGTCTACGCCAAGGTCGATGGCCGGGTGACGTCGTTCGTGGTGGACCGCGACTGCCCCGGGTTCTCCACCTCGAACCACATCCCCAAGATGGGCATGCGCGCCAGCTCCATGAGCGAGCTGATCTTTGATGAGTGCCGCGTGCCTGTCGGCAACGTGCTCGGCGCCGTGGGCGGCGGGCTCAGCCACATGATGCGCAACTTGGAGATCGAGCGCCTCACCTTGGCCGCGATGAGCCTCGGCATCGCCGATCGGTGCCTGGAGATCATGGTGCGCCACGCGAACGAGCGTGTGGCCTTCGGTCAGCCGATCAACCGCTTCGGGCAGATTCAGCGCTACATCGGCGAGTCCTACGCGATGACTGAAGCCGCCCGGGCGCTGATCTACAACGTCGCGCGCTCCGTGGGCGCCGAGCAGCGCAACCGCCTGGGCTCCGACGCCGCGAAGCTCTACGCCGCGCCCGTCGGCAAGCAGGTCGCGGATCACTGCATGCAGGTGATGGGCGGCTCGGGCTACTGCCGGGAGTACCCCGTCGAGCGCCTGTTGCGCGACGCGAAGCTGTTGGAGATCGGCGGCGGCACCTTAGAGTCACACCAGAAGAACATCACGAAGGACCTCACCAAGCAGATCTGCGGGTGAGCGAGATCTCGGCGGCGCTTGACGAGCCCCACCTCCTGAGATCATGCTGTAGACATGAGCGCCCCTCCGCACCCCCAAGCGCCTGACCTGGCCGCGCGCCTCCCCGAGTGGCCGCTGCCGCAGGTGCGGTACATCCCTGGGCGCTCTCCACACCCCAAGACCTTGCCGCCCGAGCCCACGCCAGAGCTGCCCCCGGCCTCGGCGTGGTGGGACGACGCGCGGTTTTTGCGGGGCCTCGACC
>JBEAVX010000907.1:0-7182 GCA_041160755.1 Pseudomonadota bacterium | reverse complement strand
GTATGATGGTGCGTCTGCTCCTCTGAGGTCACCATGCGCAACACCGCCCTCTTCGCCCTCGCGGTCCTGATGCCCGGGTGCATCGAGACCAACCTCAACCCCAAAGACGACGTGACGGGCGAGCCGGTCGTCGACACCGCGCCGCCCGAGTGCCCGCCGCAGATCCCCGACTGCAACGACACGGCGCCGCCCATCGACACCCAGGTGATCGACACCGAGGTGCCCGACCCGCCCGACTGCGCGGTGGAGCTCGCCGAGCCCGGCGTGGTGAGCGTCGCTGAGGAGTGTGAGGGCACCGCCGCCCCCACGGTGACCGACCCCTGGAACGTCAAGATCGAGTGGAAGGGCCCCAAAGAGAGCGCCTACCACATGGGCCTCATCGCCAACCTCACCGACGATGACGGCGACGGCGACGTGGACGAGAACGACACCCCCGACATCGTCTACATCTCTACAGCGGGCCGCCTCGTCGTGCTCGACGGCGCCGGCGGCGGTGAGCACTGGGCGGCCTCGGGCTACCAGGGCTACGCGATCGGCACCCTGGCCGACGTCGACGTGGACGGCGTCACCGACATCATCACCGTCTCAAGCGGCGGCCAGATCGTCGCGCTCGACGCCAACGGCGCCAAGATCTGGACGAGCACCGAGCGCTCCACGGCCACCCACGATCTCCTCGCCGTGGCCGACCTCGACGCCGACGGCAACCCCGAGGTCCTCTCCAACCAGTTCGTGCTCAACGGCCAAGACGGCAGCCTGATCTGGAAGCCTACGGTCAACGGCAGCATCCCCTACCACGGGCCGATCCCCGGCGACTTCGACCAGGACGGTGACCAAGAGGTCATCATCCAGAACGTCGTGTACGACTCCAACGGCACGAAGCTCTGGAGCTCGCCGGTGAGCGGCAGCTACGGGCACTGGTCGGCGGTGCTGAACTACGACAGCGACAACGAGGCCGAGATCGCCATGATCGGCGGCGGCCAGCTCGCGCTGTACGAGCACGACGGCACCCTGATCCACAAGGTCGCCGCGGGCACGAGCCAGCCCGGCCCGCCCTGCGTGGCCGACTTTGACGGCGACGACTTCCCCGAGATCGCCTGGCCCAGCTCATCGAGCTTCAACACCTATGAGCTCGACGGCACGAAGATCTGGTCCTACCCCATGGACGACAGCTCCGGCCTCGCGGGCTGCTCGGCGTATGACTTCGACGGCGACACCGTCCTGGAGATCCTCTTCGCCGACCAGACGAACTTCTACATCTTCGACGGCGCCACGGGCACCGTGCGTTACCAGAACGCCGACCACGCCTCGGGCACGATCTTCGAGTACCCCACCGTCGCCGACATCGACAACGACGGCAGCGCCGAGGTGGTGATCGCCTCGAACTACGGCGGCGTGCTCGACGGCATCACCGTGTTCGGCCACGACGGCGACGGCTGGCCCAAGTCCGGCACCACCTGGCACGTGCACGACTTCGCCGTCACGAACATCAACTCCGACGGCAGCGTGCCCGCGAAGCCCGATCCGTCCTGGGTGAAGTACAACGTCTTCCGCGCCCGCCCCGCCGTGGACGACCCCGCCACCTCGGACCTGGCGATCAACTTCACCGAGTACTGCGTGGCCTCGTGTGAAGACGACGGCATCGTGCGCATCGCGCTCCAGGCGCAGAACATGGGCGGCAACCCCTCGAAGGATCCCACGCCCTGGGCGCTCTACGCCATCGACAACGAGGTGAGCCTCATCACCACGGGCACCCTGCCGGAGATCGCCGCTGGCGAGAAGACGGCCGGCTGGGAGGTCGTCATCACCGCCGCCCAGTACGGTCGCGGCGGGCTGATGGTGGTCATCGATGACGACGGCACCGGCGTCGGCGAGAACGGCGAGT
The DNA here is from genome assembly GCA_041160755.1 of Pseudomonadota bacterium. Lineage (GTDB taxonomy): Bacteria > Myxococcota_A > UBA796 > UBA796 > CAJQPC01 > JADKFE01. The sequence goes on along the minus strand of JBEAVX010000907.1, from coordinate 5,300 downwards.
GTGTCGAGGACAACAACGTAGACTACCTCTACGACGTGCCCTGCGGCTGGTGATCCCTCGCGGGGTCAGCGGCCCAAGGCCTCGATGACGAGCCGGGCGGCGGCGGCGCCAGAGTACTGCTGCTGCCCGGTGACGAGCAGGCCGTCGCGCACGGCGAACTCCCGAAAGCGCTGGTCCACGACGAAGTTGCTCTCGGGGATCGCCCGGGCCTCGTCCTCGATCCAAAACGGCTGGAGCCGCTGGCCGACGAAGCTGTCGGCGAAGCGCTCCTCGGAGTTGGCGAAGCCGGTCCAGGTCTTGCCAGTGACGAGCAGGTCGCCGTTGGAGAGCCGCGTCTCCAAGAGCGCGCAGGTGCCGTGGCAGACGAGCGCCGTCACCCGGCCCGACTCGTAGAACGCGGCGACGAGGGCCTGCACCCGGGCGTTCCCCCGGAAGGTGAACATCGGCGACTGGCCCCCGGCCACGAACAAGGCGTCGTAGTCCTCCACACGCACCCCCTCGATGGACGCGGTGTTCTGCAGCAGCGCGGCGTGGTGGGGCGAGCGCTTGAAGCCTAAGCTCACGAGATCATGGGCGGAGTAGCCGCTCGGGTCATCGGGGTCGCTGTAGCTGTCGGCGACCAAGGCCCCGCCGTCGGGGCTGCGGATCTCCACGTCGTAGCCGGCCTCAGTGAACGCCCAGTAGGGGTGGGTCAGCTCCGCCCACCAGAACCCGACGGGCCAGCCGGTGACCGTCGAGGTGGACGGGTTCGCGGCGACGAGGAGGATCTTCTTCTTGCGCGACGGGCTCGTGACGTTGACGTTTGCGCTCATGGCTTCGCTCCGGTTGGGCTGACACAACAACGCGTCAGATGCCCCCAAGATGCGGCCGATTTGACCCGCGCTCAAGCGAACAGTCTTGAAGTTATCCTTGCATGTGGTGCAACTATGAGCCCTTCGGGCGGCGCTTGCGCGCGTGGCCGGTGGTGGGGTCGGCGGGGCTCAAGGTGCGCCGCGCGTCGGGATGTGGCTCAGGCGCCAAGGCCCGGGCCGTCTCGGCGAGCTGCTCCCGCAGCCAGGCGTGGGCCTCGTCGCCGTCAAAGCGGGGGTGCCACACCATCGACAACAAGAACGGACGCAGCGGCAAGGGCACCTCCAGCACCGTGAGGCCCAAGCCCGGCCCCAAGGCGCGGGCGATGCGCTCGGAGACGATGAGCGCCTGATCGGTGCCAGGGATCATCGCCAGCGCCACCTGAAAGTACGGCACGGCCCGGGCGACGCGGCGGGTGAGGCCCCGCTCGGCGAGCAGCTCGTCGATGTAGCCGCCGGGCTGGCCACGGGGGGCGATCTGCACATGGTCCAGGGCGACGAGCTCGCTCAGGGTGAAGCGCCCCAAGGCGACGGGGTGGTCCTCACGCACGACGCAGACGAGTCGGTCGGTGATCAGCGGGCGGGTCTTGAGCTCGGGGGGCAGCTCGCCGTAGATGCCGATGGCGAGGTCGGTCTCGCCCCGCCGCAGGCGCTCGGCGTCGTCCACCGCGTTGGGCACAAACCGCAGGTTGAGCGCCGGGGCGCGCTCGCCGAGGCGCTCCTCAAGGCCCGGCCCCAACATCACGAGCACATAGTCGGTGACGCTCAGGGCGAAGGTGCGGTCTAAGCGACGGGGGTCGAACACGGCCGGGCGCTCAAACACCCGCGCCGCGACGGTGACCGCGTCCCGGACCTGGGCGCGTAGGCCCTCGGCCCGCGGCGTGAGCACCATCTTGCGCCCGGCGCGCACGAGCAACGGATCGCCCATTCGATCCCGCAGCCGCGCCAAGGAGTGGCTCATCGCCGGGACCGAGAGCCCCAGCCGCCGGGCGGCGCCGGTGACGCTGCCCTCTTGAAGCAGGGCGTCCAGCGCGACGAGCTGGGAGAGATCCGTAGATTCCATACGCTGCAAGTCTCCGGGGTCACACTTGTGATCCTTGAGAGCGTAGCGGAGGGTGACGCTGGGGGCAAGCGCGGGCAGCGCTCGGCGGTGACGGGTCATCCGACGCGCCGCCCTCCACTTTTCGCTTGTGCTGCGGCGCAGAGCTTGGCAGAATGGTGAGTCCCCCTGATCTGATGGAGAGCCCCGATGGCCATCCCCGCCGCGCTTCGCCCCCTGCCCCTCGTGCTGCTCGCGGTGGCGTGCAGCGACTCCTCGCTCCACGTCATCAAAGACGGCGAAGGCATCGACGGCCCCCAGATCGAGGTCACCCCGGAGCGCCTGAACTTCGGGAACGTCGACTCCGGGGAGACCAACGTCATGAGCTTCACGATCAAGTCCGTCGGGACCACGCCCCTTGAGGTGTTCAACGTCGAGATCGGCGCGTATGGCGACAGCTTCTCCGTGCTCTCTTCGCCGCTGGACTTCGTGCTCGCCCCGGGCGACGAGCGCGAGATTGAGATCGCCTTTGACCCCGTAGACGCCCAGGCCGAGAGCCAGGCGCTCGTCACCTCCAACGACGCCGAGGGCGACACCGCCGCCGTAGACCTCCTCGGCGCGTCGAACATCCCCTCGCTCAAGATCAGCCCCGACCCCTACGACTTCGGCGAGAACTACGTCGGCTGCCTGCGCGACGGCGAGCTGACCTTAGAGAACGTCGGCGTCGGCGCCCTCACCATCTCCAGCATCGCCCACTCCGGCGGGGCCTGGACGCTGGACGCCCCCGGCGCCTTGCCGCTCACCCTGGAGTCGGGCGAGAAGTCCTCGGTGTTCTTGGAGTTCTTGCCGACGGACGCGGGCGACTTCGAGGGCACGCTCACGGTGATCTCCGATGAGCCCCTGGGCACCCGCACCGCCACGCAGCTCGGCGCGGCGGAGTGGGTCGGCGAAGGCGAGGACCACTTCGTCGTCGAGGCCGACCCCCCGGCGGACATCATGTTCTTGGTGGATCAGTCCTGCTCCATGGACGACAACACCGCCATCCTCAACGCCAACTTCAACACCTTCATCAACGAGATCAGCGACTACACGACCAACTGGCACATCATGGTCGTGAACGATGACGACGGCTGCGCCCGCCAAGACGCGAAGTACGGCAACGTGAGCGTGCTCACCGAGACCACGCCCAACGTCGCGGACGCCTTCGGGGACTACACCCTCGGCGTGAACAGCGGCGGCTTCTTCGGCGAGCCGATGAACACCGAGGCGCTCTTGACCACGGCGGCCTTGGCGACGAGCCCGGGCAAGATGGCGAGCTGCAACACGGGCTTCCGCCGCGACGAGGCGCTGCTGCACGTCATCTTCGTGACGGATGAGCCCGAGCAGTCCACCAAGAACTGGTCCGTGCTCACGAACGAGATCGTCGCGAACATCGGCGCGGGCAAGGTGAAGCTCTCGGCCATCGCGGGGGACGTGCCCGGCGGCTGCGTCTCGGCGGACCCTGGGACGGGCTACTACGACGCCGTGAACGCCACCGGCGGCGAGTTCCTCTCGATCTGCGCGACGAGCTGGACGTCGTACATGCCGCTCCTCGCGAGCGCCTCGGTGAAGGTGAACCAGTTCGACCTCTCCAGCACCGCCGCGCCGAGCACCGTGCGGGTGTGGGTGAACGGCGTCGAGCGCACCGGCGGCTGGACCTTCGAGGTCGCCGACAACGCCGTGCTGTTCACGACCGACATCCCCGAGTCCGGCGACACCATCGACGTCACCTACTCGATGCTCGTGACCTGCGATTGAGGGGCGTCGGCCGGGACGAGGCGCACCACACGCTGGGGCGTGGCCACCTTGAGCTGCGCCCGGTCGAACGCGCCCTTCACGGCCGCCATGAGCTTGGTCTTGCCTGAGACGACGTTCGTGGTGGCCACCCAGGCCAAGACCTGCACCCGCACGCCGAGCTCGTTGAGCTCTAAGATGCGCACCTCGGGGGCGGGCTGCTCCAAGAACTCGGGGTCGTCGTCCGCCGCGTCGAACAGCGCGGCCTGGACCCGGGTGAGGTCGGTCTCGTGGGGCACGGTGACGACGACGTCTACGCGGCGGAGCGGGTAGCGGGTGAGGTTCGTCAGCTCGGACTTCACGAGGGTCTCGTTGGGGATACGCACGAGCAGGTTGTCGAAGGTGCGCACCTTCACCGAGAGCAGGTCCACGGAGATCACCGTGCCGACGGTGCCCGCGACCTGGATGACGTCGCCCACCTTGAACGAGCCCTCAAACACCAAGAAGATGCCGCTGATGAGGTTTGAGGCCGAGGTCTGGGCGGCGAAGCCCAAAGCGACGGTGACCAAGCCCGCGGCGCCCAAGAGCACGCCGAGGTCAAAGCCGAGCACCTCCAGGGCCAAGGCGAAGGTGATGGCCGTGAGCGAGTACGAGACCGCCCGGGCGGCGGGGGCGGCGAACTCGGGGCTGGGGCTGCGCTCCACGGCGCGCTCGGCGCCTCGACTGAGCAGGCGGGCCAGGGGGATGCCCAAGACCAGGACCAAGAACGCCTGGACGAGGGCCGGGGCCCACTGGGTGAACAAGGCCGCGGGGTCGAGCTCGGCGAAGGGGTTCACGCGACGCTCCGGCCAAACAGAGCGCCCTCGAACGCGCGCAGGTTGAACGAGCGGCCGCCCGGCGCGCGGGGCGGGCTCAAGAGCTCACCGCCCACCGCCTCCCGCGGCGGCTCGCCGTCCACCGTCACCCGGGCCTCGCCCTCGGCGTCGTCGCGGCGGGTGAGCGTGATGCGCTCGGTCCACAGGCGGCGGTCGGGGGTGCCAAAGATCGAGAGCTGGCCGACGGGCACCCGCAGCCGGGCCACGGTGAACGGCTCCTGGGCGCTGTTCACGATGACGACGGGGGTGATGGCGCGGTGGGGCTTCCACAGGCGGTCGGCCCAGGTGAGGCGCAAATGCGTCGCCAAGGCGTAGCAGAGCTGGCCGTGGTGGTCCAAGGGGCCGAACCAGGTGTCCGAGGGCCGGTGGCTGGGCAGCTCCAGCAAGAGACGGCGGGCCTCGCCGACGAGCAGGCGCAGCCAGACGGGGCTGGAGACGTAGGCCCGCACCTCCTCGCCGGGCAGGAGCGTGAGGGGCTCCTCGGGGCGGATGATCACCGGGCGATCGGCCAAGGCCGGGGCGAGGCGCAGGCCGCTGGGCTCCTCGGTGAAGCCAAAACGCCAGGTGTTGGGCAGCGCGGAGGGCGCGCTGGGCTCGTCCTCGGGGGACACATGGTCCACCTCGGGCGCGCGGGCGAGCTGGCTCGGGTCGCTCAGGCTAGAGACCCGAAGCTCCCGCGCGCGCCGAGAGACACGAAGCTCCAACGGCCCGAGCCGGACACGCAGCGCGCGGTCAAGCTCCAGAGGGTACTCAGCGGTCCAGGGG
>JBEAVX010000457.1:0-5168 GCA_041160755.1 Pseudomonadota bacterium | reverse complement strand
GCGGCCTCGTCGAGCTGGCCCAAGGCCAAGGCCACCCGGGCCTGGGGCAACAAGAACCGCTGGTCGTCGCCGACGAGGTTTCGCACGGCGCCCCACAAGGTCGCCGCGCGGTCGATGCGCCCCAAGGCGGCCCAGGCGATGGCCTCATCGGCGAGGAGCACGGCGGAGGCGGGGCGCCCGCGGGCGGCGGCGTTGAAGTGCTGCTGGGCCTGGCTGTGCTCCCCCCGGGCCATGGCGCGGCGCCCGGCGACCCAGCGGGTGAGCGAGAGCTCTGGGTCTACGAGCACGGCGCGGGTGACGGGATCTTTGGCTTTGTCGCCGATCAGCTCGTCAGCGGGGGGATCTTGTTGGCCGTAGAGGGTCGCCGCGGCGCGACCGGCGAGGAGCACGGCGTAGGCGTCGTCTGAAGGTGGCTTGGCCCAGGCCGCCGCGGCGTCTGGAGACCGGCGGCGCACGAGGCGCAGCGCGATCTGCTCCATGAGGTCGGCGACGGCGGGGCCGGTCTGGTTTGGGTCGCCTTCGGCCTCGGGGAAGGTGCAGGCGCCGTCGCGGCGGCAGAGGGTGCCACGAAGGGTCAAGCCCCAGCGCTCGGGGCCGAGCTGCGCGACGTCGGCGTCGAGGGTGAGGGTCCAGCGCTCGGCGTCTACGAGCACGGCCTCGCTCACCCCCGGCGACGGCGGCATCGCGCCGACCCGGGGCACGACCCCCTCCAGATCGGTGAGCGCCAGCTCAAGAGACGCCGTGAGCCCGCCCGCGAGCTCCTTCGCCCGGCCATATCCCTCCGGCGGGGCCACTGGGGCCAGCTCGACCAAGGCCAAGGCGTCGCCTGGCAGGCGGAGCGGCGCGTCGCGTAAGCCCCCGGGGGCTTGCGTCGGCTCGTTCGTTAGACTACACCCGGCGATCGGGAGAAGCGCAATGCAGAGCCGTCTGATCCAGGTGCTCCGTCGCGTGTTGGTCGGCCTCGCGCGGCTGACGCTCTGGCTCTCGATCATGGGGGTCCTGGCGGCGGGGGTAGGGTGGATCTGGCTCGACCGGGTGATCCTCTCGACCCTACCCGATGATCTCTCGGAATACCGCGACTTCCGCCCCTTGACCAACTGTGAGGTCTACGACAGCAAGGGTCAGGCGATCGATCGCTTCTGGGTCGAGCGGCGCGTCTGGGTGCCGCTGGATGAGCTGCCCGATCATGTGTGGCAGGCGTTCGTCGCCGCCGAGGATCGCCGCTTCTTTCAGCACAAGGGCGTAGACCTCCGGGGCATCGCCCGGGCCGTCGTCGTCAACCTCCAGAGCGGCGGCAGCTCCCAGGGCGCCTCGACGCTCACCCAGCAGCTCGTCAAGAACCTCATCGTCGGCAAAGAGCGCAGCTACACCCGCAAGCTTCGTGAGGCCGTGCTCGCCCTGCGCTTGGAGCGTGAGCAGTCCAAAGAGGCCCTCCTGGAGCTCTACCTCAACTATGTGGCCCTCGGCGCGGGCAACTACGGCGTCGAGGCCGCCGCGCAGGACTACTTCGGCGTCTCCGCCCGCGACATCGACGTGGGCCAGGCCGCGCTCCTCGCTGGGCTCGTGCCCGCGCCGTCGCGGTACTCGCCGCGCCGCAGCCCCGAGACCGCCGCCGAGCGCAGAGGCATCGTCCTGCGCAGCATGGTCACCTTGGGCATGGTGAGCGCAGAGGTCGCCTCCGCCCACCAAGACGACCCCGTGCTCGTCCCCCGCGAAGGCGACACCCAGGTTCGTGAGGGCCTCGCCTACATCACCCAGGTGCGCCGTGAGCTGCGCGCCCTGTACGGCGATGAGCTGCTCTTTGAGCTCGGGCTGCAGGTGCACACGCCGCTCAACCTCGCCGTGCAGGCCGAGGCCGAGGACGCCATCCGCGCGATCGTCGACGCCCACCAGGCCCGCCAAGGCCGGGCGCCCATCGTCAAGCGCCTGCCCAAGGCCTCTTGGGAGGCGTTCTTGAGCGAAGGGCCGGGCCTGCGCAAGGGCGGCGGCGGCGGTCAGGTGAGAGAGCCCGACGACGGGCAGTGTTTTCAAGCGCTTGTTGGCCCCAAACGCGACCTCAACAAGCTCAGCGCCGGGCCGTTCACCTTCGCGCTCATCACCGAGGAGCACGACGCCTTGGCCCGGGCCAAGAACACCGGCGGCGACGTGCCCCCGGTGCCGCTCTCGCGCCTCGTCGCCCCAGGGGACGTGCTGGAGGTCTGCCGGGCGGAGGCCCCCGACGCCGTTCGTCTGGGCGGCGCGCCGTGGTCCCAGGCCTCGGCGGTCGTCTTGGAGAACACCACGGGCGAGGTCGTGGCGATGGTCGGCGGCTACCGCGACACCTTGGAGGGCTTCGTGCGCGCGAGCCAGGGCCTCCGCCAGCCCGGGTCGAGCTTCAAGCCCTATGTCTACGCGGCGGCCTTGGCCAAGGGCCACAGCCAGATCGACACCGTCGTAGACGGCCCCTTGGCCTTGCCCGCGGGCAACGGCCAGACCTGGAGCCCGAAGAACTACGCCGGGGGCTACGCCGGGGCCTTGCCGATGCGGGACGCCATGGCGCGCAGCCTCAACACCGTCGCCGTGCGCCTCGCCCTGGAGGTCGGCGCGGAGCACATCGCCGCCTTGGCCAAAGACATGGGCGTCCTGACCCCGCTTCGTTCGGATCTCACCTTGGCCTTGGGCTCGTCCGAGGTCACGGTGCTCGATCAAGCCCGTGGTTACGCCACCTTGGCGCGGTTGGGGCGCAGCGTAGACGCCGTGTTCATCAACCGCCTGCTGAGCGTCGATCAGGAGCTTCTGGCCCGGGCGGGTCAGCCCCTGCGCGTCGAGGGCCGCAGCCTCGCGCCGCTCCCCGGCGGCCCCGGTCGCCAGGTGCTCCCCCGGGGCGTGGCGTATGAGATGGTGGACATGCTGCGCGGCGTCGTGACGGCGGGCACCGCGCGTCGGGCCTCGGTGCCGGGCCTCGACCGCGCCGGGAAGACCGGCACCACGAACGGCTACATGGACGCTTGGTTCGTCGGCTTCACCCCCCGGTACACCGTGGCGATCTGGCTCGGCACCGATCGTACCCTGAGCCTCGGCGAGGGCGAGACCGGCGGAAAAGCCGTGCTCCCGGCCTGGATTCGGATCGTCGAGGCCCTCGGCGAACGAGAGGGTGAGCGCCTGCGGCCCCCGGACGAGGCGATGCTGCTGCCGTGGCGTGGGGGCTGGGTGGCGGTGAGCCGCGGTCGGGCCCCGGCGAGCGCCTTGCCGATTGAGCGGGTCGGAGACGGCCCCTTGCCCCTGTTTGGCGTGACACGTCGCTGAGCGTGGCCATCGGGCTCCCCAATCTGCCCGATCCGAGGTACACAATGGGGGCCACCTGCCTCGGAGCGCCCCAAGATGAGCCGTCCCTGCGCGATCCTCTCCGTCCTCCCGCTGATCGTCGGCTGCGGGGACGGCACACGCCGCCTCGGAGACTTCACCGTCGAGTTCGACAAGGACGAGCCCGGCGCCTTGGTCCTGTTCCAAGGCGAGCCCATCATGCAGCTCACGTCCTTGGCCGTCGGGGACGGTGAGAGCGAGATCGAGTTCGCTTATGGCTCCTACAAGTTCACCGACGCGCCGCCGGGCTTCGCCGCCGCCGCCCCGCCCAAGGTGCGCGGCAACAAAGAGGCCGACGAGATCTACATCATCGATCTCGAGGCCGCGGACGGCGCGCTCTTGGGGGAGCTGCGCCTGAGCCTCACGAACGACGACGCGCTCACCATGGGGCTCTACGCCGAGCGCGGCGACATGGTGCGGATGGGCTTCGCCTGCGAAGGGCCTGACGACGTGTTCTTGGGCGCGGGCGCCCACGCCTTTGACATCAACCACGGCGGCGAGGCGTTCTCGTTGTGGGTCGGTGAGCCCGGCATCGGCAAGGTAGACAGCGAGAACCCGCCTGAAGACTGGTTCATCCAGGGCACCCGGCACAGCTCCAGCGCGCCGATCCCGTTCTTGCTGCGCCCAGACGACGGCGTCGGCATCGAGGTGGACGCCGGGGGCCGGGTCGATCTCGACCTGTGCAAGACCGCGCCGGGCACCTACACCATCGGCGCCTGGGACACGGGCATGGACCTGCACATCTTCGCGGGCTCAAGCGCCATGGACGTGCTCTCCCAGCACGGCGCCAGCCGGGGCGGCCCGCCGATGCCGCCCGACTGGGCCTTCGCCCCCTGGAACGACGCGATCCGCGGCGCCGAGAACGTGCTCGCCGTGGCGACGACGCTGCGCGAGAACGGCATCCCGTCGTCGGTCTTGTGGACTGAAGACTGGAAGGGCGGCGAGGACACGATCTTCGGCTACCACCTCAGCGGCGAGTGGACGATCGACTCCACGCTCTACCCCGACGCCGGGCAGCTCGACGGCGAGCTGGAGCAGCTCGGCTTCAAGTGGCTGGCCTACTTCTCGCCGTTCGTGTTTAAGGACTCCTCGGTATGGGCCGAGGCCGAGACCTACGTCGTCCGCGCCCAAGACAACGTGCCGTACACCTTCCTGAACGCCACCCAAGACGAGGTGAGCGTGCTCGACCTCTCGTGGGAGGAGAGCCGCGCCTGGGCCCAGACCAAGATGGACCTCGCGCTCACCTTAGGCTTTGACGGCTGGATGGCGGACTTCGCCGAGTGGCTGCCCCCCGACGCCCGCCTCAACGACATGGACCCGATCCTCGACCACAACCTCTACCCGCTGTTGTGGCAAGAGCTGAACTACGAGGTGCTGCAGGACCGCGACGCCGTCTTCTTCTCCCGCAGCGGCTGGGCGGGCAGCCACGCCTACACCCCGATCTTCTGGCTCGGCGACCAGCAGACCGACTGGTCTGTTGACGACGGCTACCCCTCCGTGGTGCCGATGGCGCTGGGCCTCTCGATGTCCGGCGTCGCGTTCATCGGCTTTGACATCGGCGGTTACTCCACCGTCGGCACCGAGCCCACCTCCAAAGAGCTCTGGTTCCGCTGGGCGAGCCTCGCGGCCTTCGCGCCGATCATGCGCACCCACCACGGCGCCTTCGACACCCAGAACTGGCGCTTCGACTCCGACGCCGAGACCTTGGCCCACTACAAAAAATACGCGGTTGAGCACACCCGCCTCTTCCCCTACATCCGGGGCCTCGCCGCCCAGGCCGAGGCCGAGGGCACGCCGCTCTTGCTCCACCCGGGGCTCCTGTACTC
>JBEAVX010000863.1:0-11117 GCA_041160755.1 Pseudomonadota bacterium | reverse complement strand
CCTCTGGCCCTCCTGTAGCCCGCCGCCCTGGCCTTGTCCCGCTACCCCCACTCCCCCAGCTCCCCGACCTCCACCCGGCGCCCGACCCGCAGGTCCACGGTGAACGTGAGCCGCGCCTGGTCGCTCGGGTTCTTCGCCCCATGGGGCGCGCGCACGTCCAAGAGCCGCGCTCGGCCGATCGGCCACCGCGCGGCCTCCTCCGGGGGCAAGACCAAGGCCACATGCGCCCGCAGCACGTCGTCCTCACGAAGGTCGGTGTGGGTGGCCAAAGTAGCCCCAGGATCCAGCCGCAGGTATCCGGCGACGGACGCCACGGGCAGCCGCGCCAAGAGCGCCGTCGCCACGGGGCACAGGCTACGATTGTGCGGGATGTCCACGCCGGGGAACTCCGCGCCCCAGGGCCCCACGTCGAGCAGCACCGCGCGCCACGTCCCGGTGTAGCGCTCCCGGGACGGCATCGGCACAAACAGCGCCTCGGGCAAGGCCAAGGCCTCGGCGCGAAGGGCGTCGGCGTGCTCCTCCAAGATCCGCAGGGCGGGCAGCTCGGCGAGGGAGATCGGCGACACGTCGGCTCCTGGTCCTCAGAGAACAAACGAGCCCACGGCGATGATCACCGGGGGCTCGTCTGAGAGGTCAAACGCGCGCGCTCACCGCGTGAGCTTCTTGTACTTGATGCGGTGGGGCTGGTCGGCGTCCGCGCCCAGGCGGCGCTTGCGGTCGCGCTCATAATCCTGGTAGTTGCCCTCAAACCACACCACCTGGCTGTCACCCTCAAACGCGAGGATGTGCGTGGCGATGCGGTCCAAGAAGAAACGATCGTGGCTGATGACCACCGCGCAGCCGGGGAAGATGGTCAGCGCCTCCTCCAGGTTGCGCAGGGTCTCGACGTCGAGGTCGTTCGTGGGCTCGTCCAAGAAGAGCAGGTTGCCGCCGGTCTTCAAGAGCTTGGCGAGGTGAACACGGTTGCGCTCACCGCCGGAGAGCGTGCCCACCTTCTGCTGCTGGTCGGAGCCGGTGAAGTTGAACAGCGAGACGTAGGCCCGACTGTTCACGTCTTTGCCGCCGATCTTCAAGAGGTCGTGGCCGCCGGAGATCTCCTCCCACACGGTCTTGTTGTCGTTCAGGGCGTCGCGGCTCTGGTCGACATAGGCCAGGTCTACCGTCTCGCCGTGGGTGACCTTGCCGCCGTCGGGCTGCTCGGCGCCCAAGAGGATGCGGAACAGAGTCGTCTTGCCCGCGCCGTTCGCGCCGATGACGCCGACGATGCCGCCGGGGGGCAGCTTGAAGCTCAGGTTCTCGAACAGGAGCTTGTCGCCGTAGGCCTTCGTGAGGCCCTCGACCTCGATCACCTTGCCGCCCAGACGGCGGGTGAGCGGGATGTGGATGCGCGCGCCGACGCCGCGGCGGGCCTCGGCCTCGTTCGCCACGAGCTGCTCATACGCGCTGATGCGCGCCTTCGACTTGGCCTGGCGGGCCCGGGGCGACTGGCGAATCCACTCCAGCTCCTCGCCCATCGCCCGAGCGCGGTCGCTCTCGGCCTTCTTCTCTTGGCGCATCCGCTCTTGTTTCTGCTCCAGCCAGCCGGAGTAGTTGCCCTCAAAGGGGTAACCCTTGCCGTGGTCGAGCTCCAGGATCCACTTGGAGACGTTGTCCAAGAAGTAGCGGTCGTGGGTCACGGTGATGACGCAGCCCGCGTACTCGGCCAAGAAGCGCTCCAGCCACGCCACGCTCTCCGCGTCGAGGTGGTTGGTGGGCTCGTCGAGCAGGAGCAGGTCGGGCTTCTCCAACAGCAGGCGGCACAGGGCCACGCGGCGGCGCTCACCGCCGGAGAGGTTTTTGACCGCCCAGTCGGCGGGGGGCACCCGCAGGGCGTCCATGGCCACGTCGAGGGTGCGGTCCATCTCCCAGGCCCCGGCGGCGTCGATCTTGTCTTGCAGCTCGGCCTGGCGGGTGATGAGGCGGTCCATCTCGTCGTCGGTGATGTCTTCGCCCATGCGGTTCGAGACGGCGTCGAACTCCAAGAGCAGCTCACGCCAGTGCTTGAGGCCGAGCTCGACGTTGCCGCGAACGTCCAGCGTCTCATCGAGCTTGGGCTCCTGGGGCAAAAACCCCACGCTGGAGCCGGGCTTGAGGATCATCTGGCCGTTGTACTCGGTGTCTTGGCCCGACATCAGGCGCAAGAGCGTGGACTTGCCCGAGCCGTTGTGGCCGATGACGCCGATCTTGGCGTCGGGGTAGAACGAGAGCCAGGTGGGATCGAGGATCTTGCGGCCTGAAGGAAGGATCTTCTCGCAGCCGATCATCTGGAAGACGAAGTCGTTGGCCATGTGGACCTCCGTGAAGGCCCCCTCTCTACCCCGGGTCCAGATCCTCGGCCACGGGCATCCCACCACGAATCAGATCGCCGTCGAAGGCCCAGCGGCCCTTGCGCCACGGCGCGCGCACCGCCGGGGTGAGGAGCTGCAGGTATCGTTCCCGGGGGAGCTCTTGGGCGCCGAAGCGGTGCAGGTGATCGGTGTAGACCTGGGAGTCGATGAGCGTGAACCCCCAGCGCAGGAGCTGCGTCACGAGCGCCGTGAACGCGACCTTGGAGGCGTCGGGCGCCAAGGCGAACATCGACTCGCCGAAGTACACGTCGCCCAGGCCCACGCCGTAGAGCCCGCCGACGAGGCGGTCGTCCTCCCAGGCCTCGACGCTGTGGGCGAGGCCCATCTTGAACAGGCGCAGGTAGCCCTCACGCAGCTCGCTCGTGATCCAGGTGCCGCCTTGGCCGGGCCGGGGCGTGCGCGCGCAGTGGTCGATCACCCCGGCGAAGTCTTGGTCCATGGTGAGGCGGTAGGGCTTTCGCCGGATGACCTTTCGTAAGGACCGCTGCACCCGGAGCTCGGCGGGGAAGAGCACGAAGCGCGGGTCGGGGGAGTGCCAGAGGATCGGCTGGCCCTCGTTGTACCAAGGAAAGATGCCCATGGTGTAGCCCAAGAGCAGGCGCCGGGGGTGCAGATCACCGCCCACGGCGAGCAGGCCGTCCTCGCGGGCGAGGCGCGGATCAGGGAAGATGTGCTCATCGGGCAGCGCGAAGACCGGCATTCTGCGAGAATCGCGCGTTGTGGTCCGGTCGGCAAGCTCCCGGCTCGTGTGGCATACAGGGACGACAGAGAGAAGGATCTCGCGCAGCAGGAGGAGTCATGGGTCTCAAGGATCTGCTCAAATCGACGGTCAAGCGCGCCTTGGGGCGTGGAGAGGCGCCCGCGCCCGCGCCCGCGCCCACCCCGGAGGCCCGGCCCACCCGCTCGGGGAGCCACCCCGCGCCGCCGCCGTGGCGCGCCGCCCAGGCGCCTGAGCCCGTCGTGGCGCCCGTCGTGGCCCCCGAGGCCCCGCCTGAAGAGGCGGCCTTCGACGATCAGGTCTCCCAGAACCCCGCCGACTACATGAACAACGGCGCCTTGCCCCCCGGCGACGATCCCCAGGTCGCCGCGCCGACCGTCGACCTCGTGCTCGACCTCGCCGCCGTGCCCGAGGCGCTGACCCTGGAGGAGCGCGCGCGCCGCGAGGGGCCTCAAGAGGCGGCTCCGCCCCCGGCGATCACCCCCAGCGCCAGCCACGACACCCTCGTTGAGCTTCACGCCGCGCCGGTCCCCGCGCCGGTCCCCGCGTCGGTGCCCGCGCCGGTCCCCGCCCCTGGCGTCCCCGCCACGGGGATGCCCGAGGTCAACCCGGACGCCGAGTTTAAGGTGCACCTCATCAACGAGCAGGAGGGCATCGATCTGGTGATCACGGCCTTCGTCGGCGAGCCCGTCCTCGACGCCGCCGACCGCCAGGGCCTCGCCCTGCCCTACTCTTGCCGCAACGGCGGCTGCACCATCTGCGCGGGCAAGCTCCTGAGCGGCGAGGCCGAGATGGGCGACCAGTATGTGCTGGAGCCCGAGCAGATCGCCGCCGGGTTCCGCCTCTTGTGCTGCGCCTGGGTGACGAGCGACGCGACGATCATCACCCACCAGAACGACGCGGTCTCCTGAGCGACGGCGGCGTGGTCAGGCGGTCTTCCCGTGGGGGCGGTCGCCGCTGGGGTGCGCCCGCGCGCCGCTGAGGCCCTCGGGGCGTGGCCGCGCCCGACCGGCGCCGAGGCCATAGAGCAGGTAGTCGCTCACCCCGTAGAGCTTCTGGAGCACGTCCCGGTAGCCGCTCAGCCGCATCCCGGCGTAGTAGTCGAACGCCGCGCGCTCGATCCCGTCCGCGCCGCGCACCTCCAGCACCACCTGGGTCTCTTCAGAGAGGATGGTGTGGTTGGGCAACCTCGGCCAGCTCGCCCGGCGAAGGGCCCCGCGCAGCTCCTCGACCCCGGCGGGGCTCAGGCTGGCCTCCCAGACGGCGTGGGCCCCACGATGCCGACCCTCCAAGAGCAGGGCCCCGTCCGGCCAGAGGGTGAGCTCAACCCGGCCGAACGTCGGGTCTTCGGGGTGCTCCACACCGAGGCTGAAGTGCATCCAGGCGCCGGTCTTCACGGGGGTCTCCGCTGCTGCGAGAACAGGTCATAATTCTTTTACCACATGTCAACGCCCCTTGACATGACCCCGTCGGATGTAACGCTGGTGTAAGCGACACGACATCTCGGTGAACACCGAAATGTCGGTGACGTGGGACCACGAGATGTCGGTGCGCCAGGGCGCGGGGCCGCCCCACAGGGGAAGGGCGGCGACTCGGGGCTTGGCACGCTCCTTGCGATGGCGGGGACATCCCGGCGGCGCCCGAACGGCCCGGCGGCCCCACCCCAACGGAGAAAAAATCATGCTCACCATCGGCGACAAGCTCCCGGCCTTCCAGCTCGACGCGGTGCTCGCGGACAAGTCCTTCGGCAAGATCACCGACCAAGACGCCCCCGGGCGCTGGAAGGTGCTGTTCTTCTGGCCCATGGACTTCACCTTCATCTGCCCCACGGAGATCGCGGCGTTTGGCCGTCGCAACAGCGACTTCCAGGACCGCGAGGCCGAGCTTCTGGGCGCGAGCACCGACACCCACTTCGTGCACCTCGCCTGGCGCAAGCAGCACCCCGACCTCCAGAACCTGCCGTTCCCGATGCTCGCCGACACCAAACGGGAGCTGTCCACGGCGCTGGGCATCCTGCACAAGCAAGACGGCGTGGCGCTCCGGGCCACCTTCATCGTGGACCCCGACGGCGTGATCCGCTGGGTCTCGGTGAACGACCTCAGCGTCGGCCGCAGCGTCGATGAGGTGCTGCGGGTGCTCGACGCGCTCCAGACCGACGAGCTCTGCCCCTGCAACTGGCAGCCTGGTCAGCAGACCATTCAGGTGCCCGCGTGAGCCCCCTGGAGGCGGTCAGCGCGCGCCTGCCCGAGCCCGCCCGGGACATCCGGCTGAACCTGCAGTCCGTGCTCGGTGGCTCCTCGTTGAGCCCCGTCAGCCGCCTCACCGTGGCCATCGCCTGCGCCTGGGCGTCGGGCTCCAAGCCCCTCGCCCGGGCCCTGGAGGCCGAGGCCCAGAGCGCCCTGCCCGAGCCCGAGGCCGCCGCGACCATCGACGACGCCCGCGCCGCCGCGGCCTTGATGTCGATGAACAACATCTTCTACCGCTTCCGCCACTTCGTCGGCAAAGAGGGCTACCGCGAGCGCCCGGCCCGTCTGCGCATGGGCCGAATCGCCCGCCCGCTGACCGACAAGGCGACCTTCGAGCTGGCCTGCCTCGCCGTGAGCGCCATCCACGGCTGCGAGGACTGCGTGAAGAGCCACGAGCTCACCGTGCTCGGCCACGGCAAGTCCGAGGATGACGTGATGGACACGATCCGTCTGGCGGCGGTTGTCCACGCGGCGGCGGTGGGGCTGCTGATGACGGAGGAGTGATCCTCGGGCTGACGCCCTCTCCCCAACCCAGGCCGGGGCGCTTACGTTGCGGTCCATGAGCACGACCGACCGTGAGCGCCCCCCGGCTGAGCTGGCGCCGACCCTCGACCACGTCACTGAGCTGGGCGACCTCACCGCGCTCGCCGCCCGGCCCGAGTCGTTGGGCGACGTGCGCCAGCGGGCGCTGCGGGCCTTGGCGTCGGTGATCCCTTACGATCTCGCCGCGCTGTATGAGCTGCAAGACGACACCCTCGTCGTGCGGGCCGCTGAAGGCCGCCTCGCGGACGCCCGGGTGCGGCGCCACAGCCTGCAGCTCGGGCGCTTCCCGACGCTGCGACAGGCCTTAGAGACGCGGCGCCCGCTGCGGCTCAACCACCATGATCACATCGGCGAGGAGGGCGACCCTTATGATGGGCTCTTGAACTTGCCGCCGGGCCACGCCTGCATGGTCGTGCCGCTGTTCACCGGCGACCGCGCGCTCGGCCTCATCACGCTCGATCAGTCGAGCTGCGGGCCGTACACGCCGGAGATGCTGGAGATCGCCGGGGTCTATGGCCAGGTGCTCTCGTTGGCGATGGCGTATGCCGAGCAGGCCCGGCAGCTCGACCGTTACCGCCGCCAGCTCCGGGAACAAAACCGCCTGCTCGTCGCCGAGCTGGGCGGGGACGAGGTCGCCATCCGCCGCCTCAACGCCTGCCCCAGCCCGGCGATGTCGGCCTTGGTCACCCTCTGCCGTCAGGTGGCGCCGAGCCCCCTGCCCGTGCTCATCCAGGGCGAGACAGGGGTGGGCAAAGAGGTCGTCGCCCGGGCCATTCACGCCTGGAGCGACCGGGCGAGCGGCCCCTTCGTGAGCCTCAACTGCGCGGCCTTGCCCGAGGGCCTCATCGAGTCCGAGCTCTTCGGCCATGTGCGCGGGGCGTACTCCGGCGCCGACCGCGACCGCCCCGGCCGCTTCGTCACCGCGTCCGGGGGCACGCTCCTTCTGGATGAGCTGGGCGACATGCCGCCGTCCGCCCAGGCGCGGCTGCTGCGCGTCTTACAAGAGGGCCGCTTTGAGCCCGTGGGCAGCGACAAGAGCGTGCAGGTGGACGTGCGGGTGCTCGCCGCCACCCACGTCGATCTCACCCGGGCCGTGGCTGAAGGCCGGTTCCGCGCCGATCTGTACTACCGCCTCGCGGCCTTGCCCCTCACCGTGCCGCCCCTGCGGGAGCGCCCTGAAGACGCGCTCAGCATCGCGGACGCCTTCTTGGCCGAGCGCGGCGGCCGACGCGGCGCCAGCCTCACCGCCGAGGCCCGCGCGGTGATCGCCTCGGCGCCTTGGCCGGGCAACACCCGCCAGCTCGTGAACGCCTTGGAGCGCGCGCTGCTGCTCGCCCCAGGCCGCCCGATCACCCCCGCCGACCTCGGCCTGGGCGTGATCGTGGGCCCCGCCGCCGCGAGCTGCGCGCCAGAGGCCGCCGCGCCCTTCGCCACTCTGGAGGAGGCCGAGCGCCAGCACGTCGCCGCCGCCCTGCGCCGCACCGGGGGCAAGGTCTACGGCGACGACGGCGCGGCGACCTTGTTGGGCATGAAGCCCAGCACGCTCCAGAGCCTCATGCAGCGCCTCGGCCTCAAGCGGGAGTCGTTTGTGTGAGGTCGCGCTCAGGGACGCCGCACAAACTCGTAGGGGCCGACGACCGCGCCCCAGACCTGGACACCCCCGGCGTCGTAGCCCCGATCCCACGAGGTGAGGCCGGCGTCGGTGAGCCGCACCTCGCTCGTGGCGTAGCTCGCGCCGCGTAGGGTGCTCAGGCAGGCCGTCGGGTGCGTCGCGCCGACGAAGGCGCCGTCTTCCCACGCCAAGTTCACCGCGCAGCCCGGCCGCTCCTCAACGCTATCGGCGGTGAGCGTGAGGCGATCCGGCGCGTCACACAGGCCCACGGCGGCCTCGGGCGCGGCCAGCTCAAACACCCGCGACACGGCGCGGTCTGGGTCGTTGGGGTCGGCCTCGATGACATAGAGCCGCTGCCGATAGGGCGCGGTGAGGCTCTCGGCGGCGGCCTGCTCGACGTAGAGCACCCACGCGCCGAGCGACGGCACAGACACCGGGCAGATGCGCAGGTGAATGTCGCGGAACTCAGCGTCCGCCGCGGCCTGGGCCGAGGAGTCGTAGCGCCCGCTGAGCATCGTGAACAGTCGCTGGTCCACCGGGAGCTCGGCGACGGAGACAGGCGCGGCGGCGGGCTCCGGCGGCAGGGTCGCGGTGCGGCAGGCCGTGAGGGTGAGCAGGGTGAGCAGGAGGAGGGCCATCGGCGGAGGCTCCTGGGACGGGAGGTGTCTGTGTGGGATCAGGCCGGGGTGGGCGGCAACAAGAGCAGGCGGGCCTTGTCCATCGCCGTGATCCGGGTGGTCGCGGGCGCCGTCAACGCGGCGGGGGCGTTGAGGCTCGCCCAGCCGTGCGGGCCGTCGAGGATCACATGGCCGTTCGTGAGCACGAGCACCCGGTCTGTGCTGAGTGTGAGCTCTTGGTCCGGGGCCAAGGCCAGAGACTCCCCGGCGTCGGCCCAGGTGAGGCGCGCCTGGTGGCTCAGGGCGTCGAGGCCCGGGACGTAGCGGGCGCGCTCGTCGAGCACACGGCGGCCCATGAACCGCCACAGCGCCTCCTCGATGCGGGGCTCGGCGTTGAAGATGACGTCGAGATCGGCGCGGGTGAGGCGCAAGAGCACGGCGTCGGTGGCCGCGCGCACCGTCGCGACCCGGGGCCGCCCGGTGAGCACCGCCATCTCGCCGACCATGTACCCGGGGCCGAGCTGGTCGATGATGACCTCTTGGCCGTCGTCGCCGTGCTCCAGCACCACCAAGGAGCCCTGCACGATGAAGAAGAAGGCGTCGCCGCGCTCTCCGGCGGAGAACAGCACCGTCCGGGCGGCCACGGGGTACCGCGCGCCGACGCCGCGCAGCACACGCAGGGCCTCCAGGTCGAGGCCGGTCACCCGCTCCAGGTGCTGCAAGACCGTCTCGGCCTGCTCCTCGGCGAGGTTCGGACGAAAGAGCGTGCGCTCCAGGGCGTCTACGGTGCGGCGCAGGCTCCGCTGCATCCGTCCGCTGCCCCAGCTCACGAGGCTGCGGCCGAGGTTCTGGATGTCCAGGGGGATGAGGGTCAGCAGGCCATGACCCCGCACAAACCCCGGGTTCTGCTCGACATAAAAACGCGGCGCGGTGATCTGGCAGTTGAGCCAATACTGGCGCTCGACCTCGGTGTCTCGGGTGATCCAGCCCACCTCACGCACGAGCGGCCGGTCGGGGTCTACCCGCGCCAGGTGAAACTCGTCGCCGAGGCTGAGCATAAACGTCTGGATGTCCTCCGGCGTCGCCTGACCGGGGGCGGGCCAGATCACCTGGGCGCCGCGCGCCAAGGCCATGTAGCTCGACGGGTGAACCAGACAGCCGAGGTAATACAGCGCGCCGGTCTGCTCCAGGCGGGTCTTGACGACCTGGCTGGCGAAGAAGGCGCCGGGGCCGCCGTCGCCACGATAGGCCCGGCGTAGGCCCGCCTCGGCGCGGAGGACCGTGCACGGCTCGCCCCGAAAGCTGCGGCGAAAGGCGTGCATGGCGATGTAGCCCGCGAGCTCGTCACCGGGGCCGTAGCTCACCTGAATGAGCGTGCGCTCGGCCTTGGACCGCACGACGTACTGTGCGAACTCCGCCAGGCTCACGCCGTCGAAGATCTCGTTGTGTACGGCATAGAGCCGGTCAATGAGCGCGACGAGGGCGTCTTCAGAGAGCGCCTTCGGGTCGATGACCTCATCCCGCACGATCTTGGGCATCTCGGCTCCCGATCACATCGCGCAGATGTCGCCACACTCGGGGGGGTAGTCCGCCGGGCTCACGCCGCAGGCGAGCTCTTGCCAGGCGCGCACGCAGTCTTTGGCGGCGCCGCCGTCGTAGTCCTCACACACCGGGGGCTCGGCCTCATTCCAGGCCGCCGCCTCGTCCACACACTCCTGCATGGAGTCATAGCCCAGGGTGCCGAGCAGGTCGCAGCGCTCGTACCAGCCGCAGGTCGCGTCGGCCTGGTCAATGAGGTACTCCTCTTGGGAGTAACAACCGCCCACAAGGAGCGCCGAGAGGGTGATGAGTCGCTGGATCATAGGCGTCTGCTCCATAGCTCGGGCCACGCAGAGAGAACGTCCTTATAGGCCCTCTGCCTTGACGGGTCAAGCGTGAGGCCCCGCGCGCTGGTGACCCGGCCCGAAGGCCAGGCCGGGGCCTTGGAGGCGGCGCTTCACGCCGTGGGCTTTGACGTGGTCGCCGTGGCGCTCACGCGGGTGGAGCCCGTGGCGGGGGCCCTGCCCGAGCGCCGGCCGGGGGATGTGGTCGCCTTCACCTCGGCGAACGCGGCCCGGGCGCTCTTTGAGCGAGGCGCCCTGGGCTGGCTCGCGGGCGCCGAGGTCGTGGCCGTGGGCCCGGCGACGGCGGCGGCGCTTCGGGAGCTCGGCGTGCCGCCCACGATGATCCCGGCCACGGCGACGGGCGCGGGGCTCGCCGCGGCCTTGGGGCCCGGTCGGCGGGTGCTGCACCCTCGGGCTGAAGAGGCGCTCGACAGCCTGCGGGAGGGGGTCGAGGCGAGCGGCGGGGAGTACGTGGCGGCGCCGGTGTATCGGCTGGTGCCGAACCCCGAGGCCGCCGAGGCCGTGGCGGCGGCGCTGCCCGTGGACGTGATCCCGCTCGGAAGCCCGTCGGCGGCGCGGGCCTTGGTGGCCTTGGGGCTCGACCTCGGCGCGGCGCGGGTGGTGGTGATCGGGCCGACGACGGCGGCGGCGTGTCGGGCGTTGGGGCTCTCGGTGGCGGCGGTGGCAACGGAGGCCAGCGCGGCGGGGTTGGCGGAGGGGGCGGCGCGTGAGGCCCAGGCCAGGATCCGCCAATGAGCGAGCTCCCGAGCTGGCGCGCGCTCGCCTCCGCGCACGATTGGCGGCCGATCCCCGGCTGCCCGGGGCGCTTCGTCTGGTGTGGGGGCAAGAGCGCCCTCCCCCCGGCCTCCTTCGTGGCCGGGGCGACCGTGGGGCCCGAGCGCCGCGTCCCCGGCGCCCGGGATCCCGTGGTGGTCGTGCCGCTCGCCGAGGGTGGGCTCTTGTCGTACCGCCAGGCGGCCGGGACCTGGACCCACACCCGCGGCGACGGGGACGGCTTCGGGCGGACGCTGGCGCAGCTCGGGATTGAGGGGGGTAGGGCGGGAGCGGCTGACGATCACCGCCCGGGGGCTTGGACCGGGGGGTGAATCGC
>JBEAVX010000840.1:0-3038 GCA_041160755.1 Pseudomonadota bacterium | reverse complement strand
GGGCCACAGCGCCGCGTAGGCCCAATGGACGGCGCACTCGCGGGCGAAGGTGGAGATCGCCGCGCGGCTCAGCCGCACACGCTCTCCACGCTCGGCGGCGAGGATGCTGTAGCAGATCCCGATCATCAGCGCGGAGACCGAGGCCGCCACCGCGACGGGCACCATGAGCCAGTCCATGCGCCCCGGTATCTCAGCGGCGCCCCCCAGGCTACACCCGCGCGTGGCGGCTTTCCGCGCGGCGGCTCGGCGATTAGGATTCGCACGCCCGGCGGTCGCGACCGCCGCAGAAGGAACACACCATGCCCATCTACGAGTACGCCTGCCCCGACTGCGGGCACCAGTTCGAGCGACTCCAGAAGATCTCCGAGCCCCCGGTGACGGTCTGCCCAGCCTGCAGCGCCGAGAAGGTGCGCAAGCTGGTCTCCCAGACGAGCTTTCAGCTCAAAGGCGGCGGCTGGTACAACGATCACTATGGCCTCAAGCCGTCCTCGCCCAAGTCTGAGGAGTCCGGGAGCGGCGCGGCGGCCTCGGCGCCGACTCCGGCTCCGGCGGCGGCGGCCCCGGCGGCGGCCCCCGCGGCTGCCCCGGCGGCCTCGGCGCCGTCCGGTGGCGGAAGCACAAGCTCGTGAGCGCCGCGCTCCTCGACGGCAAGGCCCTCGCGCGTAAGCTCAACCAAGAGATCGTGCGCCCACGCGCCGCCGCGTTGTCGCGTCCTCCGGGCCTCGCCGTCGTGCTCGTCGGTGAAGATCCCGCCTCTAAGGTCTATGTGGGCCGCAAGGGCGAGGTCGCCGCGCGCCTCGGCTTTCATCACCGCCAGATCACCCTGCCCGCAGACACGACCGAGGCCGCGCTTTTGGCGATCGTCGACGCGCTGAACGACGATCCCGCCATCGACGGCGTGCTCGTGCAGCTCCCGCTCCCCAAACACATCGACGCCACCCGTGTGCTCGACCGGGTGAGCCCCGACAAAGACGTCGACGGCTTTCACCCCGAGAACGCCGGGCGGCTCAGCCAAGGGCGCCCGCGCTTCGTGCCGTGTACGCCGTTTGGCGTGATGCGCCTGTTGGACGACGTGAAGATCCCCCTCGCCGGGCGTCGGGCCCTGGTGGTCGGGCGCTCCAACATCGTCGGGCGGCCCATGGCCCAGCTCTTGGAGCAGGCCAACGCCACGGTGACCCTCGCGCACTCCCGCACGGCGGACCTCGCTGGGCTGGTGAGGCAGGCGGAGATCGTCGTCGCGGCGATCGGGCGCGCCGAGCACATTCAAGGGGACTGGGTTCAGGACGGCGCCGTGGTGGTCGATGTCGGCATGAACCGCCTCGAAGACGGTCGCCTCGTCGGAGACGTGGCCTTCGACGCGGCCGCCGAGCGCGCCGCCTGGATCACCCCGGTGCCCGGTGGGGTCGGCCCCATGACCATCGCCATGCTGATGCAGAGCACGCTCCTGAGCGCGGAGCGTCGGCTCACCACGACTTGACCAGCCGCCGCCCCGCGCGCCCTCCCGTCCCTCCGGGGCCTGGGTTATGGGGCCGCTCCCTGGAGGTCACCCATGAGCCTGCTCCGTACCCCCTTCTTTGAGCGCCATGTGGCCTCAGGCGCCCGCCTCATCGACTTCGGCGGCTGGGAGATGCCCGTCCAATACTCGGGCATCTCCGCCGAACACCAAGCCGTGCGCCGCGCCGTCGGCCTGTTCGACGTCTCCCACATGGGGGAGGTCCGGGTGCGTGGTCCCCAGGCCCTCGCCGCCTTGGACCACCTCGTCTGTAACCGCGTCGCCGACGTGGCCATCGGCGCCTCGCAGTACGCTGCGCTGATGAACGACAAGGGCGGCATCGTGGACGACCTCTTCATCTACCGCCTCGGCGAAGAGGACTACCTCGTCTGCGTGAACGCCTCGAACCGCGCCAAAGACTTCGCCTGGATGGTGGCCCACAACCCCTTCGGCGCCGACTTCGTGGACGAGGGCGACAGCTGGGCGCAGATCGCCGTTCAGGGTCGCCACGGCCCGGCGGTGGTGCAGGCGCTCACCGATGTTCCTGTGCTCGGCGCCGCCCGTGGCAGCATCACCCCCGGCACCTTCGCCGGCGTCGAGGGCTGCCTCATGGCCCGCACGGGCTACACCGGCGAGGACGGCTTCGAGGTGTTCATCCCCGCGTCGGACGCCCCGCCTGTCTGGGACCGCGTCGTCGCGGCCGGGGCGCCGTTTGGGCTCTTGCCCATCGGTCTCGGCGCCCGGGACACCCTCCGTCTAGAGGCGCGAAACGTCCTGTACGGCAACGACATCTCAGACGACACGTCCCCCTACGAGGCGGGCCTCAACTGGATCGTCCGCCTCGACAAGGGCGAGTTCATCGGCCGCGAGCCCCTCGCCGCCCACAAAGAGAACCCACCCCGTCGCCTCATCGGCCTCACCGTCGAGGGCCGCATCCCCCGCGCCCACCAGCCGATCCTGAACCTCGCCGGTGAGGTGGTGGGCGAGATCACGAGCGGCACCCGCTCGCCGAGCAGCAACGCCAACATCGCCTTGGGCTACGTCAAGGCCGAGCGCGGCAACGCGAAGCCCGGGAACCGCCTGCAGGTCGATGTGCGCGGCTCCGTCGTCGCCGCCACGGTCGTCAAGGGCGCCTTCTTCAACCGCGACTACTGATCTTCTCTCAGCCCCGCCAGACCGCATTCGGAGGTGACCGTGTCTTACCCATCTGAGTACAAGTACAGCCGCGAGCATGAGTGGGTGCGCGTCGAGGGCGACGTCGCCACGGTCGGCATCACCGCGCACGCCCAGCAGCAGCTCGGCGAGATCGTCTTTGTGGAGCTGCCCGAGGTGGGTCGGTCCGTCGGCAAAGGGGATGAGGTCGGCACCATCGAGTCGGTGAAGGCCGTCGGCGAGCTCTACAGCCCCGTCAGCGGCGAGGTGGTTGAGGGCAACCAGGCCGTCGTGGACGATCCCGCCGTGCTCAACGACGACCCCCACGGCGAGGGTTGGCTCGTCCGCGTCCGCGTCAACGACGCCTCCGAGCTGGACTCCCTGATGAGCGCCG
>JBEAVX010000801.1:0-3705 GCA_041160755.1 Pseudomonadota bacterium | reverse complement strand
CCCCGGCCCGGCGAGCCACCAGGCCCCGGCCCAGCACACCCACAGCCCCGCGCCTGAGCCCCCGCGCGGCCGCGCCGTCGAGTTCAAGCCCCAGCCCGAGACCGGGCCGCCCGCCCCAGGCCGCGTGTTCGGCGACTACCGCTTAGAGGCCCTGCTCGGGCAAGGCGGCTCGGCGAGCGTGTGGCGCGCGTTTGACACCCGCCTGCACATGAACATCGCGATCAAGCTGTTCAACCCGCGCACCAAGGCGAGCCGGGCGACCTTGACCCAGGTGATGCGGGAGGCCCGGGCGGCGTCTAAGGTCGTCAGCGACCACGTCATCCGCGTCAAAGACGCGGGCTTCATGGAGGAGCACAACCTCGGCTTCATCGCGATGGAGCTCTGCGCCGACTACCCCGACGCCCGCGACCTCGCCCCAGGCGAAAAACCCCAGCTTCAGGTCGGCAAGAGCTTAGAGGCCGCCCTCCCCGAGACCCTACGCGGCTCGCTGAGCGCCGTCGCCCAGGCCGCCCGCGGGGTCTCCGACGCCCACCGCGAGGGCATCTTCCACCGCGACGTGAAGCCCGCGAACGTGCTCGTGCGCCCGGGCAGCCGCCGCGCCCAGATCACCGACTTTGGCCTCACCGTGGCCGATCTCTCGACCTCCGGGGGCTCGGTGCGTATCCCCGTGAAGGGCAACGACCGCCGGTTTATCTTGGGCACGCCGGAGTACATGGCCCCCGAGGCCGCCGCCGGGCTGCCCTTGGACCTCGACCCCGTGCGAGACCGCGCGCTGCTCGTCGGGCTCGACGTCTACGGCCTCGGCGCCACGCTCTACGCGCTCTTGGCCGGGGCGACGCCGTACCGCGCCCGCCCCGAGGCCACGGATCTTGTGCAAGACATCCTCGATCAGGTCGCCGCCGGGCCCCCGAAGGATCTCACCGAGCGCGTCTCCAACCGGTTTCCCCTCCCGGACTCCGTGGTGCGGGTGGTGCGCCGCGCCATCCACCGCGACCCCGACGAGCGGTACGCCAGCGCGTCCGAGCTCGTGGACGACCTGGAGGCGATCCTCAACGATCAGCCCACGTCCCTCGACGGCCCGTTCCCCTTCACCCGGGCCCAGCTCTACCTGCGGCGAAACCGGCTCCAGGTGAGCGCGGCGGCCTCCGTCGCCGTCCTGCTCACGGCTTTGGGCGCCACGGCCGTCGTCGGCGTGCGCCTCAAGGACCAGATGCGCGAGGCCCAAGGCACCATCGTCAACCTCACCGGCGAGGGCCAGGCCGCGAAGGCCGAGGCCCAAGAGTGGCAGGCCACGGCGTCCAAGTACAACTCCAAGGCTGAAGAGGCCGCCGCCCGCGAGGCCGAGGCGCTCAAGGAGGTGGACGCCACGGCGACCGACCTGCGGAGCACCCAGCAGCGCCTCGCGAAGACCATCGCCGAGCGCGACATGGCCCTGGCCGAGGGGGATCTCCAGCGCGCCCGCGCCGAGTCCGCTGAAGGAGACCTCGCGCTCTCTCGGGCCGAGGCGCTCACGCAGAAGGAGCGCGCCGAGGGCGCCGAGCGGGAGCTGGCCACGAGCCTCGCCGCCGAGAAGACCCAGCGCGAGCGCGCGGAGCTGGCCGAGGGTGATCGGGATCAGGCGCACACCGAACGGGATCAGGCGCTGGCCCAGGCCGAGGCCGCCGAGGCCCAGAACGACAAGCTCCAGGCGAGCTTAGACGAGGCCCGCCGGGAGCTCGCCGAAGAGGAGGCCGCCCGCGCCGCCGCCGAGCGCCGGGTGAACGAGCTCAAGGGCACCCTCGACGCCCAGAAGGCCCTGAGCGAGACCCAAAAACGCGAGCTCACCGAGGCCCAGAAACGCATCGCGCTCCTAGAGGCCGCGGGCGCCTCCACGCCTACGCCCTGAGCCCGCCGCGCCGCGCCAGAAGCTGACCACGGCCCCTCCGCGCGTCGGGTCGTGGTATAAGCTCGTCTGCAAGCACCCAGGAAGGAGCGCGCAGACATGGCCGATCCCGGCGTAAACCGATCTGTCCTGCTCGTGGTCGAGGACGACCAGGATGACCAGCTCTTGCTCGTCGACGCGCTCCGCGCCGCCGGGCAGGCCCCGACGCTCAAGTTTGTCCAAGACGGCCAGGAGCTCCTCGACTACCTGCGCCGCGAAGGGGAGCACGCCGACCCCGCCCGCTCGCCGTGGCCGTCGCTCATCCTCCTCGATCTGCGGATGCCGCGCCTGGACGGGCCCGCCGCCTTGGAGGCGATCAAGGCCGACGCGCGGTTGCGCCGCCTGCCCGTCGTCGTGATGACGACCTCGTGGTCCGAGCGTGACATCGCCCGTTGTTATGACGCAGGCGCCAGCTCCTTCGTGCTCAAGCCCGTCACCTTCCAGAAGCTGGTCGAGGTGATGGGGCGCCTGTGCCGCTACTGGTTCGGCACCGTCGAGCTGCCTCCGGCACCCTGAGCCACTCCTGGCGTTGGACGCTGAAATTTCGCCAATTTGGCCAAAGGCCGCCGTTGGATCCAGCCCAACGGGAAAGCCGTGCTAAGCTTCAACACCCATACGTTCCAGGCACTTGGCTTCAAGACCTGGCGCGGCACCCCCGAACGGAGAAGCAAGATGTCCTCTCGAACCTCCATCGTGACCCTCCTCGCCCTCTTGGCGCCCGGTCTCGCGAACGCGGCGTCGTACACCGTCGATCGGTACGGCACCGGCGACTACACGACGATTCAGGCGGCGATCAACGCCTCGGCCGATGGCGACGTCATCACGGTGAAGGCCGCCACCTACAAAGAGTACATCGACTTCAAGGGCAAGAAGATCACCGTCAAGTCCGAGAAGGGCGCGGCGTCTACGATCATCGACACCGCGACGACGGCGACCTACTCCGTCACGTTCTCCAACAGCGAGACGAGCGCGGCGGTGCTCCAGGGCTTCACCCTCAAGAACGCCTCCCGAAACGGCATCTACATCAAGAACGCGAGCCCCACGCTCAAGGACATCTCCGTCAAGAGCATGGGCAGCTCCACGAGCTACAACGGCTCGGGCGCGTACATCGACGGCGGCTCGCCCAGCTTCACCGACAGCGAGTTCTCGGCGAACGTCGGGTACTACGGCGGCCACATCTACGTCACCGGCAGCGGCTCGCCGACGTTTGACAACACCGAGTTCACCTCGGGCTACGGCTACTACGGCGGCGCGATCTACATCAACAGCGGCTCCGCCGACGTCGAGAACAGCAACTTCGACGGCAACTACGCGTACTACAACGCCGGCGGCGTGTACCTGAACTCCAGCGCCAAGCTCACGCTGACCAACACCGACTTCGACGGCAACTTCGGCTATTACGGCCACGGCGGCGGCATCTACGCGGGCACCAGCGCCACGGTAGACATCGACGGCGGCAACTTCGAGTCCAACTACATTTATTATTGGACGAGCGGCTACCACGGCGGTCTCATCTACCTGAGCACAAGCGCCAAGCTCACGGCCACAGACGCCACGTTTAAGGACAACAAGGGCTACAACGGCGGCGCCGTGTACGCCTCGACGAGCGCGACGGTGACGACGGACACGGTCACGTTCGACGGCAACACCGGCTACTACGGCGGCGGCATCTACCTGCTCAACACCTCGACGCTCACCGACACCGACTCCGTGTTCTCCTACAACACGACGACCTACTACGGCGCGGGCATCTACCTCTACGGCTCGTCCACGTCGTCTTACGC
>JBEAVX010000744.1:0-4478 GCA_041160755.1 Pseudomonadota bacterium | reverse complement strand
ACATGAAACGCCCCGCGCTTGAACGGCAACAGCGCACCGGTGTAGCCCCGGGTGCCCTCGGGGAAGATGGCGAGGCTCTGCCCCGGCGGCAGCGTCGCGACGGCCTCGTTGAGCCGCTGGATCGCCGCCACGCCCCGGTCTCGGGGCAAGAGCACGGCGCCGCCCGCCCGGATCGCCCAGCCCCAGAGCGGGATCTTCGCCAGCTCGTCCTTGATCACGAAGGTCGTCTCCGGCGGCAAGATCGCCGGGACGTAGAGCACATCGACGAAGCTGATGTGCTGCACCAAGAACAGCGCGGGGCCCTGGAGGCGCTCGGGGTTGAGCACGCGGACCTTCACGCCGATGAGCTTGAGCCCCACCTGGCCCCAGCGCGGGGCGAGGGTCGCCCAGAGACGCCTCGGGCCGATCGCCGGGGCCAAGAAGAGCGCGACGACGCCGACGAGCAGGCTCCACGCCCAGGCCAAGCCAAACCTGAAGGCCGCGACGGGCCCCGCTGGGGGCACCTCGATGGAGCTTTTTGATCTCGGGTCCGACTCGGTGGGGTCGTTGGCCATTGGGAGGATGGTATCATGTCCAACTTCGCGGAGGTCGGGCCCGAGCCGACCGAGGGTGCCCCATGCGCGTCGCCGTCATCGCCACCTACACCCACCCCACACGCACCCGCGTCAAAGAGCCCTCGATCATGCAGTCCGGCGTGCCGGAGCTGATCGCCGGGCTCTGCCCGCCCGACGTAGAGGTCGAGCTCTACAACGAGAAAGAGGAGGACATCCCGCTCGACCGCGACTGGGACCTCGTCTTCTTCTCGTACCTGCACTCGTACTACGAGCACACGAAGGTGCTCTCCGCGCTCTTGCGCCGCCGGGGGGTGCGCACCGTCGCCGGGGGCCGCCACGCGAGCTTCTTCGTCGACGACGCCCAGCGCTGGTTCGACGCGGTCATCGTCGGTGAGCCCGAGGGCGCGGTGCAAACGCTGATCGCAGATCTCAAGAAGGGGAGCTTGCAGGCTGTCTATCGTGGCGTAGACACCCCGGTCGAGGACATCCGCCCCTACCGCTACGACCTCATCGACTTCACCAAGAACCGCTACCGCCTGCCCGGCGTCGAGGCCAGCCGGGGCTGCCCCTTCACCTGCAACTTCTGCGTGTTGACCGGGCACGAGAAGTACCGCTACCGCCCCGTGGCCCGGGTCATCGAGGACGTCACCCAGCACATGCGCTGGAACAAGTCCCTCGGCGGCCTGATGGACAAGGTGTTCATCTTCTTGGACAACAACCTCGGCGGCAACAAACGATACCTGCGTGAGCTCTGTGAGGCGCTCATCCCCCACAAGCTCATCTGGGGCTGCTCGTTGACCTTCAACATCTTGAAGGACGAGGAGCTCCTGCGCTTGATGGCCAAGGCCGGCTGCCGCTACATCTACACGGGGCTGGAGTCGCTGAACCCCGAGTCCATCAAGGCGATGAACAAGGGCCAGAACAAGCTCGCCGAGGTCGAGTTCACGATTCACCGGGCCTACGACCTGGGCATCTTGGTGAGCTTCGGCCTGCTCGTGGGCACCGACGGCGACACGAACGAGTACCTCGACCGCCTGCCGGAGCTGCTCTTGAACCTGCGCTTCTTCTCGATCACCTTCGTCGGCATCGTGAGCCCGTACCCCGAGACGCCGATGTTCCAAGAGGTCCAGGCCCAAGGGCGCCTCTTGCCGGGGACGATCAGCCGGGACTACGACGGCTACACCGTCTGCCACCGCCCGGCCCAGCTCACGCCGAGCGAGGTCGCTGAGCACTACGTGCGGCTGTGCCAGAAGGTCGGGAGCTGGCGGAACGTCGGGCGGCATTGGTGGCACAACATGATGCGCAGCCGAATGCCCCGGTACCGCGGCGTGATCGGCATCTCCGGCCTAGAGATCGCCAGCGTCGCGCACTCCACCCGCAACACGACGCGCCGGTTCATCGCCGGGCTCGACCCCATCGAGGCCTGGGACGCCCAGCAGATGTCGGCCCTGGGCATCACCCCGCAGGTGTTGAGCTAACGGATCCCACGCCGGAGGGGCTCTAAAGAGGGCGGCGCACGGCGGCGCGGGCGGCGGGATATGCAGGGCCTGAACCGCGCGTAGGAGTCGCCCCTGATCACCCTCTGGCGAGACTTTCGGGTCTCCATCATCGTCACCGCGCTTTGTCTGGGCCTCGCGTTCTGGTGGGGCATGGGCACGGACATGGGCCCCTGGACGGCCGTATGGGTCACGCTCGTGCTGAGCGTCATGGAGGTCACCCTCTCCTTCGACAACGCCGTGGTGAACGCCTCGGTGCTCAAAGAGATGGACGAGTGGTGGCGGAAGCTCTTCCTCACCTTGGGCATCCTCATCGCCGTCTTCGGCATGCGCCTCGTCTTCCCCGTGGTGATCGTCGCCGTGGCCACGGGCGACGGGCTCGTCGAGGTCTCGCGCCTCGCCATCGAGAACCCCGAGGCCTACTCCCAACACCTGCACGACCACCACATCAGCATCGCGTCCTTCGGCGGGATGTTCCTGCTGCTCGTGAGCCTACGCTTCCTGTTTGACCACGAGCGAGAGCTTCACTGGTTAGGCAAGTTTGAGGCGAGCTTGGCGAAGTTAGGCCGCCTGCACGCCTTTGAGCTCGCCGTCGCGCTCTCGGTGCTGCTGCTCATGCAGGTCACCCTCGACATCCCGCCCGAGAAGCAGCTCACGAGCCTCGTCTCTGGCATCTTGGGCATCGTGCTCTTCGTGCTCGTGGACTCCGTAGACGCCTTCTTTGAGCTGGTGAGCGAGGCGCGCGGCGGCGGCGGCATGGCCAAACGGGCGGGCCTGGCGGGCTTTCTGTACCTGGAGGTGCTCGACGCCTCGTTCTCGTTCGACGGCGTGATCGGCGCCTTCGCGATCACCCGCGACGTGGTCATC
Source organism: Pseudomonadota bacterium (assembly GCA_041160755.1). Taxonomy (GTDB): domain Bacteria; phylum Myxococcota_A; class UBA796; order UBA796; family CAJQPC01; genus JADKFE01. Next base: position 1,561 of record JBEAVX010000744.1, on the reverse strand, counting down.
ATCATGCTCGGCCTCGGCGTCGGCGCGATGTTTGTGCGCTCGCTGACCGTGTACTTGGTGAACCGGGGCACGCTCGATGAGTACGTCTTCTTGGAGCACGGCGCGCACTACGCCATCGGCGCCTTGGCGGTGATCATGCTCCTGAGCGTCTCGATGCACGTCCCTGAGGCGATCACCGGGCTCATCGGCCTCGCGTTCATCCTCGTCTCGGTGTGGTCCTCGGTGCGCTACCGCAAGGAGCACGAGGCGATCGGCGGCTAGGCGCGCGGCTCGGGTGTATGATGTCGGGGCCCCTGCGCTGGAGTCCCAAATGACCCTGTGGTTGATGCTGCTCGCCTGCACCCCCGACGCCCCCGCCCCCGAGACGAGCACCGAGGCCCAGGATCGCCTCATCGAGCAGCTCGTCACCGCCGCGCCCGGCGCGGTGATTGAGCTGCCCGCGGGCACCATCCAGCTCGACCGTGGGCTCTCGCTCAGCGCCGACGGTGTGACGCTGCGCGGCGCGGGCATGGACAAGACGATCCTCAGCTTCAAGGGTCAGAAGTCCGGCGCTGAAGGTCTGCTGGTCACCGGGAACAACTTCCTCATCGAGGACCTGGCGATTGAGGACAGCCTCGGCGACGCGCTCAAGATCAAGGGCTCCAAGGGCGTGACCATCCGCCGGGTGCGCACGGAGTGGACGGGCGGGCCCAAGGAGGGCAACGGCGCCTATGGCCTCTACCCCGTGCAGTGTGAGGACGTGCTCATCGAGGAGAGCGTCGCCATCGGCGCGAGCGACGCGGGCATCTACGTCGGGCAGTCGAAGAACATCGTCGTGCGCAACAGCCGCGCCGAGTACAACGTCGCCGGCATCGAGATCGAGAACTCCACCGACTCCGAGGTCTACGGCAACACCGCCACCCACAACACCGGCGGCATCCTCATCTTCGACCTGCCCGACCTCCCGGTGAAGAACGGCGCCGGGCATCGGGTGTACAAGAACACCGTCGTAGACAACAACACCGACAACTTCGCCCCCGAAGGAAACACCGTGGCGATGGTGCCGCCGGGCACGGGCATGTTGGTGATCGCCGCGAACGACGTCGAGGTGTTCGAGAACACCATTGAGAAGCACGACACCCTCGCCGTGGCCGTCGTGAGCTATCAGATCATGGGCAACGAGCTCAAAGACATGGCCTATGACCCTTACGTCGAAGGAGTCTGGGTGCACGACAACGTCATCACCGACGCCGGGCAGCGGCCCCGGGGCATGATGGTCAAGGCGGCCTCGTTCGCCCTGGGCGGCACCATGCCCGCGCTTCTGTGGGACGGCATCGTCGCCGCCGATCGCCTCGGGCCTGACGGCCAGCTCGCGGCCGACAAACGGATCTGCTTTCAGCGCAACGGCGACGGTGGCTTCGTGAACGTGGACGCCCCGAACAACCTCAAGAACCTCAGCCGTGACCTCACCCCGCATGACTGCTCCTTGGCCCTGCGCGCGCCGTTGAGCCTGCCGCTGCTCGCCCAGGCCGCGCCCGTCCGGGCGGTGGATCCCGCCGCCGGGACGGGCGCGGCCTGGGCG
>JBEAVX010000707.1:0-7572 GCA_041160755.1 Pseudomonadota bacterium | reverse complement strand
CCGTGGGGCCCGGCGCCGGGTCTTGGGGGGTGTCCAGCGCCGCGTGCGCGCGGGACGCCCCGAGCACCGTCCCGGGCCCCGACGCCCGGGCGAGGCGAAGCTGCTCCGCCGCGCTGCGGATGAGCCCCTCGACGGAGTCTCCGGCCTCGACGGTCGAGGCCACCCCGGCGCAGAACGTCGCGCGCACCCGCACGCCCTCACCGGCGTCAAAGGCCGTCTCTTGTAGGTCGTGGAGCAGGCCGCCGATGACCATCAGCGCGTCTTGGGGCCCAGCGCCGCACAGCGCGACCATAAACTCGGCCCCGCCCCAGCGCCCGCGCAGGTCCTCCACCCGAAACCGCGCCGAGAGCAGCTTGCCCAAGCCCATGAGCACGTTGTCCCCGGCGGTGAGGCCGTGCAGCTCGTTCAGCTCGCGGAAGAGGTCGAGGCTCAGGTGGACCACAGAGACCGGGCGGCCGCTGCGCCGGGCCTCGCCGAGCCGCGCCGCGAGCTGCTCGGTGAACACCTGACGGCTCAAGAGCCCGGTGAGGGGGTCGCGGTCGTGCAGCTCTCGGGCGCGGCGGTGGCGCTCGGCGCGTAGGCGCACCCGCTCAAGCAGCGGCGGGTCCAGCTCGTCGTCTAAGCAGACCTCGTCGGCCCCGGCGCGCAGGGCCTCGGCGCGCTGGTGGGCGTCCCCCCGGGCGACCCGCAGCACAACGGGCAGGTCTTGCCAGCGGGGCGTGGTGCGCAAGAGGCGCACGAGGTCCGGGCCGCTGAGCGACGGCAGGCGGCTGTCGGCGAGCACCACGTCGAAGCGGGTGAGGTCGAGGAGCTCCGGCGCCCGGAGGGGGTCGTCGAGGCGGGTGACCTCCACCCCGTCGCTCTCCTCCAAGGCGCTGATGTGGTCCGTGGCGCCGTTGTGGACGGCGAGCACCCGCAGCGGCTCCTGGCGACGCGCGGCGAGGAGCAGGCGCACGGCGTTGAGGAACTCCCGGGCCTCGGGCGGGTTGGGCAAGAACAGCTCCCCACCGGCTCGGGCGGCGGCGACCTGGAGCTTCACCCCCAGGCGGCGGCTCAAGAAGCCCAGGCTCGCGTCCGGGGCGCCGTCGACGCCGCGCAGCTTGCGGCTGAGGTGCACCCCGCCGCCGGGCCCGCCGAGGTCAAGATCGACGAGGAGCACGTCGGGCTGGAGCTTTCTCGCCAGGGGCAGGCCGTCGGCGAGGCCCTTCGCCGCCCAGATCTCGACGAGCTCGCGGCTCGCGGCGTTCGCCAGGGCCTGCACGTCCTCGTCATCGACGCCCAAGACCAGCACCCGGGCCGTGGCGGCGGGGTCGGGCTCGGCCTCGGCCTCCAGGGCGCGCGGACCACGCCCCCGCGCCCGGTCCAGGGCCTCGTCAAGCTGGGCCCAGAAGCTCTGAAAGTCGGTGATCTCGCCCAAGGTGAGCCGCTGAAAGAGCAGCTCCAGCTTGCCCAAGGCGACGGCCATCTCCATCAGGCCGTAGAGCCCGGCGGCGGCGTGAAGCTCGGCGCAGAGGCGGTGCACCCGGTACAGCTCTTGGGGGTCGAGGCCCTGCATCCGGCCTCGGGCGAGCACCCCCGCGAGGTCGTGAACACGCTTCTCCAGGCGCTGGCTGGCCGCGGGGCGGCGGTGCTCCACGAGGGACTCCAACGCCAAGGCGCTGAGCACGAGACCGCCAGGGTTCCGTGGGGCGCCGCCGCCTCGCCGCAGCGCGTCGCCGAGGCTCTCGCGCAGGGCCCCCGCCGGGGCGGGCAGAGGTCGCACCACACAGGGCGCCAGCTCCTCCTCTAAGGCGGTGTTCTCCGGGGCCTCTCGCCAGATCGAGCCGAAGAACAGGATCGGGAGCTGGGCGTTCCACGAGCGCAGCCAGCGGCCGAGCTCGACGCCGCCGCCGTCGGTGAGCAGCTCCGTCGTGATCACGAGGTCGAAGTGGTGGCGCCCGACGAGGCCCTGGGCCTCTTCTAGGCTGTTCGCCTCACGGATCCAGTGGCCGCCGGGCTCGGTGATGAGGCGCAGGAGCGCCCGCAGCTCGGGGTCAGCGCACATCGCGAGGATGGATCGGGTCGAGTTCATGGTGGCCTCTGCGCCACCGCCTAAGGAAGAATGAGGATCTGGTCACCCCCCGCCGCGAGCGCCTGGTCGAGCAAAGGCTCGGCCGCTTGGACCAGCTCATCTACGGAGGTTCCCGCCGATGGGAAGCTGGCCACCGCGGCGCTCGCGGTGAGGCTGACCTCCCTTCCCTGGGCGGTGCGAAGTCGTCGTTGGCTGAGATCCTGCAAGAACCGGCTCACGGCGAGCCGCGCGGCCGTGGGCCGCTCGTTCATGAAGGCGATCACGAAGCTGTCGCCGCCCCAGTACCCACGCAGGTCGTGGCGGCGGAAGCGCCCGTTCATCAGGCGCCCCACCCCGGCGAGCACATGATCGCCCATGGCGTACCCATGCTCGGCGTTGAAGCGGGCGAAGTGATCGAGGCGGATCAGGGTGAGCGCGATGGTCTCCGCCCGTCGTCGGGCCTCGGAGAGCAGGCGCTGGGCGTACTCCCGGAAGACGTGGCGCGGGTAGAGCCCGGTGAGCGGGTCTCGGGCGATGAGCCGGGCGGAGTGCCGGGCGCGCTCGGCCTGGCCCTTCGCCCGGGCGATGAGCGCCGCTGGGGAGCGGTCGCGACCGAGGTAGTCCGACGCCCCAGCGCCGAGGGCCTCAACCTCGGCGTCGTCGTCATCGGGCCCGTCAAAGAGCACGATGGGGAGCGTCTGCCAGGCCGGATCGGCGCGCACCACCCGGCAGAGATCGAGGGCCGAGAGGAACGGCGTCGTGAGGTCCATGAGCAGCACCTCGGGCCGCGCCCGGGCGATGCCCTCCAAGATCTCCAGCGGCTCGGTGAGCAGGCGCACATGCACGCCGTCCGCCATGAACAAGCCCTGGAGCGCCGCGCGCTTCTCGGCGTCTAAGCAGAGGAGCAGGGCCCGCAGTGGCTCGGGCCGGGCGCGGTCCTCTAAGCCTCGGGCGGCGTAGCCCAGGTCCATCGCCGTGACCGGCTTGGGCAAAAACAAGAGCGCCCCGGCGCGGGTCGCGGCGAGGCGGTTGGCGAGTCCGCCGTCGGCGGAGAAGAAGGCCACGGGCAGCTCGGCCTGGCCGGGCAAGGCGCGCAGGGCCTCGGCGGCGGAGAACCCACCCCGGCGCCCGCTCAGCTCGACCTCGATCAGAGCACCGTCGGGCTCCTCCGTGGCGGCGCGGCGCACGGCCTCGTCCTGGGTCGTGGCGCGGATCATCTGGAGGCTGCGGCGGCGTCCGAACTGCGCGGCGACCTCTAGGGCCTCGCCCTCCGCGGCCACGATGAGCACCTTGAGGGGGGTCTCCTCCAGCAGCTCACCGTCGACGAGGCTTGAGCCCGCGTCCGCCCGGGCGCGGGTGAGCAGCACCGCCAGCTCGGACCAGCACAGGTCATCCGCGCCGCGCTGCTCGTCGAGCGCGACGCTGAGGATGTGCTCGACGCGCTGAATCATCACCGTGAGGTCGGCGTTGCCCCAGGCCCCGGCGGCGGCGTGAAGCTGGCGGCTCTGGTGCAGCGCGGCCTCGATGGCGGCGCGATCACCGCCTCGGGCGTCTGCGGCGAGGCGCTCAAGCTCCGCGAGGCGCTCGGGCAGGCCCTCGGCGAACCGCTCACGCGGCACGTTCGGCCCGGCGCCGTCGGGGGCGCGGCCTTGGCCCGGGCCGTGGAGGGCGGCGTCTACGCGCAGAAGCAGCGCGCCCGGAGAGAACGGCCGCCGCAGCACCCCGACGCCGTCTTGGCCGAGGGTGATCAAGGCGCCGAGCTCGTCCTCGCCGCGACCTTGGGGCACGACGAGGGTGGGGAGCGAGGTGCTGGCGGCGGCGCGAAGCTCGGCGATGAGCGCCCGACCCTCGGCGTCGGCGAAGCGCCCGCCCAAGATGAGCAACGACGCCGGCGCGGCGGCGGCGGCGCGTAAGGCGTCTCCGCTGTCACACACGACGAGCTCATGCCCACGCGGGATGAGCACCTGGGTGACCACGGCGCGCAGCTCTGGGTCGTCGTCGAGCAGCAGGATGCGTGGCACGCGGGTCACTCCTAAACGGCCTCTAACATAGCGTGTTCAAAGCTGGCCTGTGCGCCGACCGGCGATGGCGGCCGTGAGCGCGGCCGTGAGGGCCGCCGGGTCGTCCCCGGTCAAGATCGCGCCGGGGTAGGTCGGCGTCGGCCACCACCAGCCCGGGGCGTGAACCCAGGGCGGATCTTGCGCCGGATCCACCGCTTGAGGCCGGGTGAGGGGCTCCCGCAGGACATAGGGCAGGCCCGCGCCCTCGGCGGCGACGCCCCACGCCCGGGTGACGTAGAGCGCCTCGGCCCGCTCCCGCCGCGCCGCGCCGAGAAGCGCCCCGGCGAAGCGGTCCACATAAGGCCGCTGGGTGATGAGCCCGGCCTCTTGGTCCACCTCATCCGAGGTCACGGTGAGCGCGCAGACCTTGAGCCCGGCCTGGACCAACGCCTGAAGCTCCTCCGCTCGGGCCCCGGCGGCGAGGACCACGGGCCCGGCGCCTTCGCAGGTCACGGTGTACGGCGCGTCGAGGTCGGGCTGGGGCGCCCAGCGCGGCGGGCTCGTGGGCTGGAGCACGTCGGCGAGGGAGGCCGGGCCAACATCAGCGGAGCGCAGCGCCTCGGCGGGGAGCTGGGGGAGCTGGCGCAGGTCCACCGCGTCTTCGCCGCTGAGGAGCGCGCCCAAGAACGCCAAGGTCTCGGCGATCATCGGCTCGGTGAAGCTGTGGGGGCCGACGAGCACCTCGTGCTCCGCGCGCCGAGGCAGGCCCTCGGGCTCCGGCTGATCAAGCTCCGTCAGCCAGAGGCTCGGCTGGGTGAGGGCGGCGGTGAGGCTCGGGTCGGGGCCGGGCCAGCCGGGCACCCCGTCGCAGGCGCAGCCCCCGGCGCGGGCCTCGCGTGGGGTGGGCACGTAGGCGGCGAGCACCGCGCCCACGATATTCTGATCCAGAACAGACAGGTAATGCGCCTGCACCGCGCCCCCTGAAGCGCCGATGACCACGATCTGATGGATGTCGCCCCGGCCCTTGAGGTACTGAACCCCGGCCTGGAGCCCCTCGATCTGCGTCGCCATCGCCGACGTCCCCCCGGCGACGAGCAAGGCCCGGTTGTGGGCGCCGCCCTCAAAGTGCAGTCGCCGCCCCGGCAGGTCACCCTCCTCGACGCCCAGGGTGTCAACGGCGAGGGCCGCGTAGCCCGCCCGGGCCAAGGCGAAGGCCGGGGCCTGGCTCTCCCCGGCGGTCTTGCCCTCGCCGAAGTGCCCGTGCGCCACCAAGGCGGCGTCGAAGGGGCCGTCCCCCGGGGGCAACCACAAGGCCGCGGACACCCTTAGGCCCGCATAGAGCTGCAGGCTCACCGGGATCACCCGCACCCCCTCCACCACCGTCGCCGCGCCCTCGATCGGCGCCAGCGCCGCGCGGGGGATCACGCCGAGACCCAGCGCGGCGCGCAGGCGCTCGGGGTCGGCGGGGTGCACCGTCGGGCCGCCGCAAGCGAGCAGGATCAGGAGGTTCCACATCTCCGAGAGCTTACCTCCGCCCGCGCGACCAAGACCCCAAAGGTCGCGCCTTCGCAAAATCTCCTCGCTTTGGCGCTATCCTGGTGAGGCTGGCCAGGAGGGCCTCTATGCGCGCGGTCGTCGCACTCTCGATGAACCCCCGTGGCGAAGACGCCGCGCGGGAGGCCACTTCCCAGATCCGGGAGGCGCTCGGAGACGCCCCGGTGAGCGGCGCGTTGTGCTGGGTGAGCCCCGAGCACGCCGCCAACCTCGCGCGCCTGCTCCCGGCGCTCTGCCTCGGCCTCGGCACCCGGGTGCTCGCCGGGTGTGTGTCCGCCGGGGTCACCGTCGGCGGGCGGGAGGTGATGGACGGCCCGGCCTTGGGCCTCATGGCGTTCACCGAGGCGAACGTCGAGGCCCGCCTGCTCCACGATCTCTACGCCGAGCCCGAGCGCGCCGCCCGGGAGGCGCTTCACGGCGCGGGGCCTCAAGACCTCGTCGTGCTCATGCCCACGGCGTCTACGTTCAAGGCCACGCCGTTTCTGGAGTACGTCGCGTCTGAGCACCCCCGGGCCCGGGTGATCGGCGGCGGCGCGGCGAACCCCGACGGCGACGACCTCGTCTTCACCGGCCAAGGGCTGAGCCAAGACGGCCTCGCGGCCTTGGTGATCCGCGACTGCCAGCCCGAGGTGCGCCTCACCCAGAGCTGCCGCCCCCTCTCCCGAGGCCACCTCATCACCCGCTGCGACGGCGCCGACGTGCTAGAGCTCGACGGCAAGCCCGCGCTCCAGGTGCTCGCGGCCCTGCTCGCCGCCCGCGACGACGGCGACGACGGCCCCCTGCTCGCCGGTCACGCCGGGCCTGGGGACCGCGTCGGCGCCGAGGGCCTCTTCGTGCGCCCGTTCATGGGCCTCGACCGCGCCCGGGCCGCCGTGCGCCTGAGCCAGCCCGCCCAAGAGGGCGACGCCCTGCTGTTCATGACCCGGGCCGTGGACTCCTCCCGGGCGGACCTCAACGCGATGATGATCGAGACCTTGGGCGTCCTGCGCCGCCGCCGCCCGGCCTTCGCGCTGATGACCAACTGCGCCGGGCGTGGCGCCGACTTCCAGGGCATCCCCGACTACGACGCCGCCGTGGTGAGCGGCTTCTTGGACGGTGTGCCCCTCGCGGGCTTCTTCGGCGGCTTTGAGCTCGGGCCCTTCCGGGGCAAGACCCAGCTCCACCTGTTCAGCGCGGTGTTGGCCGTCGGGGGTTAGGCCCCGCGCTGGCCCGAGTCGCCGCCGGCGCCGAGGCGCGCCAAGGGCACGTCCTCGGGCACCCCGAGCCGCCGGGAGAGGTAGAGCGTCATCAAGAGCTTCGCCTCGGCGAGCGTGGCCTCCCGCGCAGGGGCGTCGTCGTGAAGATGCGCCAAGGTCTGCAAGGCGCTGAGCACGGCCTGGGCGACCTCGCCGATCACCACGACCTCCGCCGCGGTGAGCTGGGGCGCGAGCTTGGCGCTGAGCCCGCCGATGAGCGCCGCCATCTGCCCCTCTTGGGCCCGCCGACCCGCGGTCAAGGCCGGGTGCCGGGCCTGATGGATCAGGGTGACGAAGCCCGGGTTCGCCAACAAGAACGCCGAGAACCCGTCGATGCCGTCGCTGATCAGGCCCCGCAGCGTGGCGCCTTCAGGGTCCATCGGGGTGAGCTGGCTGGCGAGGGCCTGCATCCGGGCGCCGTACCGCTCGGCCAAGGCGACGAGGAGCGCGTCTTTGTCGGGGAAGAAGCGGTAGAGCGAGCCGATGGAGGTCTGGGCCCGGGCCGCGACGTGGTTGGTCGTCGCCTCGGCGAAGCCCAGCTCCAAGAACACGGCGTCGGCGGCGTCGAGGATGGCGTCTACCCGGGCGCGGCTGCGGGCCTGCACCGGGTCGCGGCGGCGTTGGGGGGCGGTCTCCATGCGCCCAACGTAGCCCCTCGCCCCTTGCGCGGGAAGGGCTTCAGAGGGTAACGTGAGTAAAAGCTCACGTTATCAACCTGTCCCGCTCCCAGAGG
>JBEAVX010000705.1:0-5929 GCA_041160755.1 Pseudomonadota bacterium | reverse complement strand
AGGTCAAACAACCTCGGCGTGAGCGCGCCGCCCTCGACCCGCACGATGAAGAACTCCAGGGGCTCGCCGGGGGCCGAGGCCACGGAGTACGGGCGGCTCAGCGGCTCACGCTCGCCGAGGTCTACCCCCAGGCGCAGAAACTGCCCGGCGTGAAACTCCGGCGTCTCGCCGTCGAGGTGAAAGGTCGCCAATCCTTCGGCCCAGTCACGCCTCGTCCGGAGGCGGAAGCATTGCCATGGGTCGGACATGCCCAAAGCGTACATCAAATCTGGAAAAAGTCACTGCCCTCGGGGATGATGCGCGGCGTGAATCGCCTGGAGCCGCGCCCGGGCGACGTGGGTGTAGATCTCGGTGGTGGAGATGTTCGCGTGGCCCAACATGAGCTGCACGGCGCGAAGGTCTGCGCCATGCTCAACGAGGTGGGTGGCGAAGGAGTGGCGCAGCTTGTGGGGCGAGACCGCCGAGGGCAAGCCCGCCGCCCGGGCGTAGACCTTCACCCGGCTCCAGAACGCCGCCCGGGTCAAGGGGCCGCCCCGGGGCGAGAGGAACACCCACGGCTCCAGGCCTTGGGGATCCTGCGCGGCGCGGGCGCCGACCATGTAGGCCCGGATGAGCGACGCCGCCCGCTCGCCCAAGGGCACGAGGCGCTCCTTGTCCCCTTTGCCCCGGATGAGCACCACGCCCTCGTGAATACGCAGGCCCTCGCGGCGCAGGCCGACGAGCTCGCTCACCCGAAGCCCGGCGCTGTACATCGTCTCCAACATCGCCAGATCCCGCTGGCCGATGGGCGTGCGGGGGTCGGGGGCGCCAAGCAGCTTGTCGATCTGGCCCTCGTTGAGCACGCCGGGCAGCTTTCGGCCGGGCTTGGCGCCCTCGACGAGCAGGGCCGGATCGGCGGTGATGTGGCGCTCCTCGACCAGAAACTTGAACAGCTGGCGGTAGCTCACCCGGTGCCGCGACGCGCTGCGCAGGCCGCGACCGGTGTCCAGCAGATAGGCCATGTACTCGGTGAGCAGGGCGCGGGTGACGGCGGAGGGGTCGTCTACGCCCTGATCGTGGAGGAACCGGGCGAGCTCGGCGAGATCGCGGCTGTAGGCGTCCAGGGTGTTCTTGCTCAGGCGGCGCTCGACGCGGCAGAACGCCAAGAACTCGTCGATGCGCTCGTCCAGCACGCTCATTGAGGCGCCTCGGCCCGGGCGAGCTCTTGCAGGCGGTAGAGCGCGGCGAGGGCCTCGCGGGGGCTGAGCTGGTCGGGCTCGATGCTGTGCAGGGCCTCCCGCAGCGGGTCTGGGGCGACGCGAGCGGGCTCGATCGGGGCGGCGCCGCTGGCCTCTTTGGCGACCGCGCCCCCACCAAACAGGCTGAGCTGGGGGGTCGGCGCCGAGGCCGCGTGGCGCTCCAGCACGACGAGGAGCGACTTCGCCCGCTCGATGACCTCTTTGGGCATCCCGGCGAGGCGCGCGCACTGAATGCCGTAGGACCGCGACGCCCCGCCCTCTTTGAGCCGCCGCAGAAACACGATGCGCTCGCCCCACTCGGAGACGGCGATGCTCACGTTGGCGATGTGGGGGCGGCTCTCGGCGAGCTCCACGAGCTCGTGGTAATGCGTCGCGAACAGGGCCCGGGCGCGGATTCGGTCGTGCAGGGCCTCGGCCACGGACCAGGCGATGGCCAAGCCGTCGTAGGTGGAGGTTCCCCGCCCGATCTCGTCGAGGATGATGAACGAGCGCTCCGTCGCGTGGTGCAGGATGTTCGCCGTCTCCGACATCTCGACCATAAACGTCGACTGCCCCGAGGCGAGGTCGTCCGAGGCGCCGACCCGGGTGAAGATGCGGTCGCAGACGCCCACCCGGGCCTTGTCCGCGGGCACAAACGAGCCCACCTGGGCCATGAGCGTGATGAGCGCCGCCTGCCGCATCACCGTCGATTTGCCCGACATGTTCGGGCCGGTGATGATCAACATCCGGCGGCCCTTGGGCAAGAGCTGGAGGTCGTTCGGCACAAACCGCTCGGCGAGCTCGACCTGCTCCACGACGGGGTGCCGACCGCCGACGATCTCCAGGTGCAGGCTGTCGTCTACTTCAGGCCGCACATAGCGCGCGTCGGCGGCGACTTCAGCCAAGGCCGCGAACACGTCGAGCTCGGCGAGCACCCCGGCGAGGGCTTGGAGCGCCGGGACGTAGCCCGCCGCCAGCTCCCGCAGGGCCGTGAAGCGCTCGTACTCAAGCTGCTCCCGGCGGGCGTCGGCGTGGGTGACCTTCTCCTCAAACTCCTTGAGCTCCGGGGTGACGTAACGCTCGGCGTTGGTGAGGGTCTGCTTGCGGATGTAGTCGGCGGGGGCGCGGTGCAGGTTCGCCCGGGAGATCTCGATGAAGTAACCAAAGACGCGGTTGTAGCGGATCTTGAGCGAGGTGATGCCCGTGCGTTTCTGCTCGCGCTCCTCCATCTGGGCGATGAGCGCCTTGCCGTCGTGCGCCAGGCGGGTCAGCTCGTCCAGCTCGGGATCGGCGCCGGGGCGGATGAGGCCCCCTTCAGTCATCGAGATCGGCGGGTCGTCCACGAGCCAGCGCGCCACCTCGGCGGCGAGGCCCAGGGGAAGCTCTTCAGGCAGCCGCTCGGCGAGGGCCGGGGCGGCGGTCAGCGCGCTGACGAGCCCCGGCAAGGCCTCGACGCTCAGGCGCAGGCGCACCAGATCCCGCGCCGTGGAGCTGCCTTGGGCGAGCTTGCCCGCGAGGCGCTCCAGATCGGCGACCCCGCGCAGGGCCTCGCGCACCACACGGCGCAAGGGCGCGTCATCGACGAGGGCCTGGACACGATCCTGGCGCGCACGAATGGCGTGGAGATCGAGGAGGGGGAAGCTCAGCCACTCTCGCAAGAGCCGCCCGCCCATCGCCGTGCGGGTGCGGTCCAAGAGGTGGATGAGCGTGCCTTTGCGCCCGGTGCTGAGCATCGGGCGGAACAGCTCTAAGTTTCGCCGCGTCGCCGCGTCGAGGACCATGTGCTGCTGGGCGCTATACGGGCGCACCCGGCTGACGTGGCGGAGGTCTTGCCGGGCGTCTTCAGCGGCGTAGTCCAGAAGCGCCCAGGCGGCGGCGAGGCTGACGGTGTGGTCGTCGCAGCCGAAGCCGCGCAGGTCGGCGACGCCGAAGCGGGCGCACAGCGCGCGGCGGGCGGCCTTGGGCTCAAAGCGGGCGTCGTCGCGGGTGTTGATCCGCGCGCCCGCCAAGGCCTCCCGAACGCCGGGGAGCTGGGCGAGGGACTGGGGCAAGACCGCCTCGCGGGGCGCGGCGCGGGAGAGCTCCTCTAGCGCGGCCTCAAGGCTCAACACCTCGGTGACCCGCAGATCCCCGGTCGTGGCGTCTAAGAGCGCGACGCCGAGGCGATCTCCGGCCCGAGCGAGGCCCACGAGCCAACAGGGCTCCGCAGGGGGCAGATCGTCGATGTCGAGCCCCAGGCCCGGGGTGATCACCCGGGTGACCTCCCGGCGCACGATGCCTTTGGCCTCGCGGGGGTCCTCGACCTGATCGGCGACGGCGACCTTGTGCCCGCGGCTCACCAGCTCGCGGATGTACCCGGCGGCGGCGTGGTGGGGCACCCCGGCCATCGGCACGGGGTTGGGGTCGTCTTTGTTGCGGGAGGTCAAGGTCAGGCCGAGCTGCTCCGAGACGAGGCGCGCGTCGTCGAAGAACAGCTCGTAGAAGTCGCCCATCCGGAAGAACAGCAGGGCGTCCGGGTGCTTGACCTTGAGCTCGCTGTACTGGCGGAACATCGGGGTGTCCGCGTTCATGGCGTGCCTCGCGGGGCCTTAAACGGCGTGTTGAGCGCGCGTCATGCGGGCGGCGAAGTGGGCGTCTTCATCCTCGGGGGGCGCGAAGCTCAGAGTCTGGTCCAAGCGCCACTCCGGCGCGCTCTGCAAGCCCGCGCGCACCACGGCCTCCCCCTCCTCGGGCTCCGGCGAGCAGACCGCGTAGACCAAGGCCCCGCCGGGCTTCACCCGGGCGGCGACGTTCTTGAGGATCACCCGCTGGTGCAAGGACATCGCGGCGGGGTCGCCCGCGCCGCGGGACCAGCGCACCTCGGGGTGGCGGCGCATGGTGCCGAGCCCGGTGCACGGCGCGTCCACCAGGGCGGCGTCGAAGGTCTCGGGCACGCCGGGGTCAGCGGCCTCCCAGTCCACACGGCGCGTCTCGGCCTGAAGCCCGACCCGACCGAGGCCCTCGGCCATGCGCGCGAGGCGGTTCACCTTCTTGTCTGTCGCCAAGACCTCGGCGCCCGAAACAAGCAGGCGTAAGGTCTTGCCGCCCGGCGCGGCGCAGGCGTCGAGCACCCGCTGGCCAGGCCCAGCGCCGACCAGATCGGCGATGGCGGCGGCGGCCGGGTCCATCACCCAGAACTCCCCGGCGTCGAAGCCCGGCAACCCCTCGACCCGGCCAAACGGCGGGGCGATCCACAGCGCGCCGGGCACCTCGACGCCCCCGGCGACGGCGGGGCGCACGGTGAGGCCCTCGGCGGTGAGCCGGGCGGCGAAGCCCTCGACGTCGCCGCTTCGGACGATGACGCCCAGCGGCGGAGGCTCGGACTCGCGGACACACCACGCGCCGAGGGCCTCATCGCCGATTCGCCCGCGCCAACGCTCCGCCCACCAAGACGGGTGGTTGATCCACAGCGGCAGCGCCTCGACGGGGGCCACCACCCGGCGCAAGAGCGCGTTCACGAAGCCCGAGGCGTGGGGCGCGCCCAAGGCCCGACAGAGCTCGACGGCCTCGCCGACCGCGGCGTGATCCGGGGTGCGCGAGAAGAGTCGCTCAAAGGCGCCGATTCGTAGGGCCACGAGCACCGGGGCGTCGAGGCGCTGGAGCGGGCGGTCCGCCACCGCGGCCAAGGCGAGGTCCAACACCCCCCGACGACGGCAGACGCCATACGCGAGGTGGTTCGCCAAGGGGCGCTCCTCCACCCCGCCTGCCTCCAGGGCCTCATCCAGGTGACCGCCGCGCTCGGCGTCTAACAGCGCGCGCCCAGCGGTCAGGCGGCCCGGGCTCAGCCGGGGCTCAGGGCGTCGGGGCATCATCCCTCGATAGCTCGATGTGTTCGGTCAGCTCAGCGTCGATGAGCCGGGCCAAGGCCAGCTCACCTTGGTGGCCCCGGGCGCGGAAGCCGTTCACGAAGGCCGTCGGCGCGGCGCGCACGCCCAGGGACGCGGCGAGCGTCATCGTCTCGGCGACCCGGGCACGATCCGCGTCGGTCACGCCGCTGAGCCCGAGGCGACTCGCCGCGACCTCCGCGCGCTCGCCGAGGGCGCAGCGGGCGTCGACAAAGGCCGGGAAGACGCCGAGGCGCGCGGCGACGGCGCCGGACAGCGCGTCAACGTCGTCGGCGGACTTGGGCAAGACGGTGTAGGTGACGCCGAGGCCACCGTCCGAGCGCTCCGAGAGCGTCCGCCAGCGCGTGAGCACCTCGGCGCAGATCGTCGGATCGCTGAGATCGAGGAAGACGAGGGCCTGCACCGGCGCCCCTGGCGCGCCGACCATGGCGTCGCCGACCTTCGGGACCGGGCGCCAGGCGTCGGGCAGCTCCACCCGAAGCTGGATTCGGTCCACGGGCCAGCCCAAGGCCGCGAGGCCGACGACACGCTCGGCGAGGGGCCCGGCCACAGGGCACTGGCCTCCGCGTAGGCACTCGGCGAGGCTCAGGCCCTCCTGCTGGCAGGGCTCACAGGGGCCGGTGCTGAGGTTCAGCACGCCGAGCGCGACGAGCTGCGCCTCGGGCGGGAGCTCGGCGAGCCCCTTCACCGGCAGATCGGCGGCGCTGTACTCCGTCGGCGTGAGCGGGAGACGGCCATCTGGGCGGGTCAGCTCGGGGACCTTCTGCACCGAGAGCTTCGGCGCGGCGGACGCCGTGGTCTTCGTCGAGACCACCCGAAGGGTTGGCT
>JBEAVX010000437.1:0-9909 GCA_041160755.1 Pseudomonadota bacterium | reverse complement strand
CCAAGCGCCGCGCCTGCACTACTACCAGCTCGACATCGCCGCCGCCCACGCCGCCGTCGCCGCCGCGTTGGCCCCGGAGATCACGATCGTGCTCCCCGCCCACGGCGGGCCTCTCACCCCCGAGGCCGTGCGGCGGTTTCTGGCGGAGTAGGCTGGCGCCCGGCGGCGCTCACCGCGCGTCGCGGCGGCGTCCGGCCTTGGGCCCCTGCATGTTTTTGCCTTCGGCGAGGCGTAAGGTCTCGGCGATCAGCGGGTCTGTGGCGGCGGTGATCGCGGCCAACACCGCCTCCGGCGGGGCGGTGAGGCCCCAGAGCTTCCAGGCGGTTAGCCGCACGGTGAGCCGAGGGTCGTCCTGGTAGGCCACGAACGCCGGGGGCAGCGTGCCCTCGTTGAAGAACAGGGCCTCGATGACGGCGACGGTGAGGTCCTCCTCGACGCTCTCGCCGACGAGCCGCACGCCGCCGCCGAAGGTCGCCGCGTGGCGCTGGGCGCGCACCCCCTCGGCGACGATGGGGCTCGTGTGGCGGCCCACCTTGGGCCCCGGCGGGAGCGCCGCGCCGGTCGGCACCGGGGACTCCCCACGCCACACGGCGAGGGCGGCCTCGACGGCCTGATCGGGCGGGAGGTTGGCGAGGCGCACAAACTCCAAGGCCCAGGCCGTGCGGGCGTGGGGGCCGTGCTCGCCCTCGGCCCCCCGCGCGGCGGCGGGATCGGCGCTGCCCGAGCCGACGTAGAGGTTGAACCAGGCCCGGCTGAGCAGGATGTCTACGCCTTCGCCTTGCACCCCAGGCGCGGCGCCGTTGAGCCCGGCCGTGTAGATGTTGAGCTGCTCATCCAAGGCGGCGAGGGCCCGGCTGGGGTCGGCGGGGCTCAGGCCGGGCTCGGGCGGCAGGCCCCAGGCGGCGTGGGTGACGCAGTTTCGGGCGAAGTCCCCGGCGCGGGCGCAGAAGCGCAGCGCCCGGTCGGTGTACCCGGCCTTGCCCAGCTCCTCCCCCGCCCGAAAGTGGCACTCTTCACGCCACAATCCGTCGGGGACCAAGGCGCAGGCCTCCTCCGCCAAGGCGATGTCCCCGGCTTTGCCCGCCTCGGCGGCCACGCCCACGCGGCACGGGATCGCCAGCTCCGCGAAGGCCACCTCGGCGCAAGACGCGAGGCTGCCCCCGGCGCGGAGGCCGTCTCCGGCGGGATCCACGGGGGACTCTGCCCCGCAGCCCCCGAGCGCCATCAACAGGAGCGCGGCACGGCTCACGGCTTCGTCTTCCGGGGCGCGCCGAGGTGAGGCCGACCGAGCACCTGCTGGCACTTCTGCTGGCCTTCGGGCGTCGTCATCGCTTTGCACAGCCGGGCGCCGCGTCGGGGGTCGGTCACGGCGAGGCGGGCGATCAGCGCGTCACGCTCAACCCCCTCGGGCACGAGGGCCAGGGCCGCGTCGAGGGCCTTGGGATCCTCCAACAGCGGCGTTGTAAACTTGAGCTGACAGTCGCCTCGGGCCACGGCGTCTTCGATGGCCGCGCAGTCCTCAAGGCGGGTGGGCTCCGGGGCGGCGGCGCAGGCGGCGGTGAACCAACAGACGAGGAGCGCGCGCACGGCTCAGTCCTCGTCCAGAAGCTCACGGCGGAAGCCCCAAGGCGCCTCGCCGCCGTGGGTGATCGCGGCGAAGTTCTCGCGGCCAATGGCGGCCTCACCGCTCTCTAAGCACAGGCGGTAGGCCCGGGCCTCCAGCGCTTGGCGGTCTTCAGCGGGGCGGCCGACGGCGCCGAGCACGGCGGACTTAAACGCGGCCACCGCCGTCGGGCTGCGACGGGCGACGAGCTTCGCCAGGGCCACGGCGCGCTCGACGCCCTCCTCGGCGGTCTCGGTGATCTCCTCGATGAGCCCGATGCGCCGGGCCTCTTCAGCGCGGATGATCTCGCCGGTCATGCCCAGGCGGAGGGCCTGGTTCACGCCGACCACGCTCCACAGCTCCGCGCTGCCGCCTGCGCCGGGGATGATGCCCAGGCCCGTCTCGGGCAGGCCGAAGGTGGCCGCCCGGGCGCCGATTCGGTAGTCGCAGGTGAGCAGAAACTCCGTACCCCAGCCCAAGGCGACGCCGTTCACCACGGCGACGTGGAACAGCGGCAGGCGGCGCAGGGCCACCAACATCTCCCGCTGGCGCTTCACATGGGCGGCGACTTCAGCGTTCGTCCAGCCCGCGCGCTCGGTGACGTTCGCCCCGGCGATGAAGATCGGGTTGCCCCGGGCGCTCACCCGGCGGGAGGTGGTCACCAAGGCCCGCAGCTCCGAGCCGCGCAGATCCTCGATGAGCGTCTCCCAGGCGGCGATCTGGGCGACGCCCATCTCGTTGGCTTTGCCGTGATCCAGCTCTAAAACAGCGATGTTGTCTTCGTACTGGAGCTGAAAACGAAAGGGCGTGTCGTCCACAGAGACCTCCTGCGGAGCGCCATAACCCGCCGGGTGGGCGGGCGACGCGGCGGCTCAGTAGCTCACGAGGCTCGCGTCGCCCATGATCGTGCCGCCCAAGGCGTTGGGGCCCTCGTCCGTCGCTGAAGACTCAAAGCTCCAGTAGCCCTGAAGGTCGGTCTCGGCGCCGGTGAGCCCGCTGCACATGTTCGCCTGCACCTCGGCTTGGGTGCGCGCCGTCGTCCACAGCCGCACCTCGTCGAGCATTCCTTGCCAGTCGTTCCAGGTGGAGCCGAGCTGCAGGTAGGCCGGGGTGGTCACGTCCGCGGTCTGGAACTCGGTGGAGGTGGTGTAGCTGCCCGCGTCCTCACCGTTGAAGTAGAACTGCACCGTGCCGGCGCTGCGGTCGCTCACGATGGCGATGTGAATCCACTCGCCGATGGCCATGCCCGCCGTGGACGTGCCTGAGCCGCTGATCGGGCTGGTGCGAGCGGCGTTCCACCCGGCCACCTCCATCTCGACCTTGCCCGTGCTCTCGTAGATGTCGATGACCCACCAGGGGTTCGAGGGGTAACCGCCGTTGGAGTGGTTGAGCAGCCGGGCCTGGCCCGGGGCGTTGGGGCCGGAGAGGTGCTCGGCGAGGGTCCACAGCTCGATCGTCCAGTCGCCCGTCCCCCAGGCCAAGGCGCTCGACGCGGCGACATAGACGTAGTCGTCGCTGCCGGGCAGGTCCAAGGCGCCGACGCCCATGTCCCGCACGCCGTCGAGGTCGAGGTCTACGTCGATGATCTCGCCGTCGCAGTCGTTGTCTACGCTGTCGCACAACTCGATGGCGCCGTCGTACACGGCGGGCTCCAGGTCGTCGCAGTCCGCGCCGGAGAAGCCGTCGCTGTCTTGGCCGTCGCCGTCTTGGTCGTAGTCGCTGCCGCCGGAGCAGTCCCCATCGACGCCGTCGTACCAGGTCTCGGCGGCGCCGGGGCTCACCGTGGCGTCGCTGTCGTCGCAGTCGCCGCCGACGGTGGTCGTGGCTGAGGGCTGGACGCAGGCGGACGTCAGGCGGTCGTCGTCGCCATAGCCGTCGCCGTCGTCGTCGGCGGCGTAGGTCCCGGCGGTGCTGAGGTCGAGGCTGGGGTCGGCGTCGTCGATGAGGCTGTCGCAGTCGTTGTCGCGGCTGTCGCAGATCTCGCTCGCGTCGGGGTTCACCGCGGCGTCGCCGTCGTCGCAGTCCGTCGCGGCCTCGGCGTAGCCCGCGCTGAGCGCGCAGGCGGCGTCGGGGTAGTCGGCGTCCCCGTGGCCATCGCCGTCGCCGTCGCGGTAGTAGGTCGTCGTCACGCCCTCATCAACGGCGCCGTCGCAGTTGTTGTCTAAGGTGTCGCAGGTCTCGACCCCGGCGGGGTTCACCGTGGGCTGGCTGTCGTCGCAGTCCTCACAGGCCGCGAAGCCGTCGGAGTCGGCGTCGTTGTAGCCGACAGAGCCGTCGCAGTTGTAGTCGTTGGGGTCGGCGCAGTCGGTCTCGGCGGCGCCGGGGTTGAACCGGGCGTCGCCGTCGTCGCAGTCTCCGGCCAGCGCGGCGTAGCCCTCGGGGGCCTCACAGGCGGCGAGGCCGTCCCCGTCTACACCGTATCCGTCGCTGTCGCCGTCGCGGTAGAACGTCGTCGTCACGCCCTCGTCGATGGCGCCGTCGCAGTTGTTGTCGACGTTGTCGCAGGTCTCGACGGCGCCGGGGTAGGCGCTGGGGTCGGCGTCGTCGCAGTCCTCCTCGGCGCTCACGCCGTCGCCGTCGCTGTCGGTGGGGGCGCTGGAGTCACCGCCGCCGCTGTCGTCGATGGCCGAGTCTCCGCCGCTGGAGTCGCCCCCGCCGCTGTCGGCGCCGCTGTCTTGGCCGGTGAGGCCGGTCTCCACAGGCGTCTCATCTTTGGTGCGACATGCGACAAGAAGCAGGATCAG
The DNA here is from genome assembly GCA_041160755.1 of Pseudomonadota bacterium. GTDB lineage: Bacteria > Myxococcota_A > UBA796 > UBA796 > CAJQPC01 > JADKFE01. The sequence continues at coordinate 5,562 of JBEAVX010000437.1, read as the reverse complement.
CGGCAGGGTGTGAAGGCGCATCGTGGCTCCAATGGGTGTTTCAGGGGGCTTGAAGGCGGTGAAGGCTCAGCCGCGCCAGGCGGTGAACGGGGTGACGCCGGGCAGCCAGGGCTCGGGGTCTACGTCGAAGGCGCTGAGCACCCCGGCGAGCAGGGCGGGCGGGCTCAGGCGCTCACCGCTGGCGCTCGGCGCCCCGGTGGTGAGGTCGATCGTGGCGGGGCCCAAGGTCTCCGTCGTCGCGCCCAAGGTGCGACCGCCGGAGACGCCGCCGCCGATCATCACCAGCGAGGTCGTGGGCCAGTGGTCTTTGCCGCCGGTCTGGTTCATCAGGGGCGTGCGGCCCATCTCCGACATCGCCAGCACCAGGGTGCTGTCCAGGAGCGTGCCGCCTTGGGCGTCGGGGGTGGCCTCAAGGGCCTGGATCAGCTCGTTTAAGGCCCCGAAGCCGCGCTCATAACAGTCGGTCTGGTTGAGGTCGTTGCCTTGGTGGGAGTCCCAGCGGCTGCGCTCGGGCAGCGGCGCCTCGATCATCAAGGCGCCGCAGAGGTCGAGCTGAAGCAAGGTGAGGCCCAACGCGACACGCTCATCGTCGGTGGGGTTCTCGGGCAGCGTGAGCTGGTCGGCGTAGAGGTCGAGGGTGTCCAGGCGGGTGAGCGCGTCGCGGTGGCGCTGCAGGCGCGGGCGCTGGGCGTCGGGGTCGATCCGGTCCATCTCTTGTCGCAGATATTCTCGAACCAGGGCCTCACGGTCCTCGGAGTACGCCGCGCCCTCGGGGGCCTCGCCGCGTAAGGTGCCCAAGGCCAAGGCGCCGACGTGGGTGAGCGTGCCGCCGAGCGCGCCGGGGAAGCGCGGGCCGCTGAGCGCGACATACGGCAGGGGCCGCCCACGGCTGGAGCCTGAAGCCAACATCGCGCCCAGGTCGGGGGCGTCGGCGCGGCGGCCGGTGAGGGTGAGCCGAGCGCAGGCGTCGTGGCTGATGCTGCCCACGGCGAGGCCGTTGACCACCACACTTCGGTCGGCCCAGGCGTCAAAGAACGCCTTCACCTGGGGGCGATCCCCGGCTTCAGCGACGGTGAGGTCGCCGTAGGTGGCGCGGTCGCTCTCTGGGTCGCGATCGATGATGTTCGCCTCAAAGTGCGGGTCAAAGACGTAGCTGGTGTCCCAGCCGCCGCCGGACCACCAGATCACGAGGCGGCGCGGCCCGGCGGCCTGGGCGGCGCGGTGGCCCAAGGCGGCGCCGAGCACGGTGAGCGCGCCCACCCCCTGAAGCAGCGATCGGCGTGTGAGGAGGTGGCTCATCGGACCATCACCTTCGCCCGCCACTTGAGGTCGATGGGGAGCTGAAAGTCGGCGCTGGTGAACAGCTCGGTGTTGCCGAGGTGGGTCATGTCCAGCTCCTCTCCCTCGACGGCGAAGGCGCCGGAATAAACGCGACGGATGAGCTGGCCTTGGCCGCCGAGGTGAAGCTCCAGCAGGTCCCCGGCGCTGGACAAGGCGACGATCGCCTCGGGGGTCGCCTCTAAGCTGCGGGGGTCTACGTCGATGGCCGGGCCGAGGCTCACGGACCATTCTTCTTCAACCGCTGTGAGCCCGGTCGTGTCCTCTGTGAGCCGCTCAGTGGCGATAGACCACTCGGTCTGATCGGCGCGCCAGAGGGTCAGCGGCGGCTCAAAAGAGATCAGGCTCACCCAGGCGCCGGTCGAGTCCCAGACCTCACGCGAGACCAAGGATGCTTCAGTCGTCGTGACGCGCCAGACCTCGGTGAAGGCCAGGCCGTCGGTCCAGCCCAGGCGCGCGGCCTCGATGACCACCTGCCCGGCGGTGTCTCCGGCGACCACAGCCTCCTCTTGATCCCAGCTCTCGTCAGGGGCGTCCGCGGGGGTCGTCGTCGGCCACACGACCTCGTCGCCGGGGGCGCCGCAGCGGAGCCACTGGAGCAGCCGCGCCCGCTCGGCCTCGGGCACCCCGCCCGCCGGGGGCATGTCGCCGGCCTCGATCCTCAAGATCACGCGGTCGAGGTGTTGTCGCACCCCGGCGACGCTCTCCAGATCGACGCCGAGGGGCGCCCCGGCGCGGTCCTCGGGCTGGATCAGCGAGGAGTGGCAGGCGGCGCACCAGGTCAACATCTCGGGCAGGCCGTCTCGTTCCCAGGTGAGGCCGTCACAGTCTTGGGGGAGCGCGCTGTCTTCTTTCGTGTCGTCGGTGGGCGCCTCGACGTCGTCGCGGCCGCAGCCCGAGGCCAAGGCGCCAAACAGGGTGATGAGGGTGAGCTGTCGCATCAATACAGCCTCCCCATCGGGTGTCGCAACAAGGCCTCAAGGCAGGTCGTCCACGCGGCCTCGGGGTCGGCGGCGCCCCCGGCGGCGGACCACAGGGCCCAGAGCGCGTCGATGCTGGGGTCGCTCTGGGAGAGCTGCTCGGAGAGGAGCCGCTGGCGCCAGCGCACGAGCACCTGCCGGGCGGTGACCTCATCCGTGGGGTAAGGCGCCCCCGCGATCCAGAGGATGCGTGACTCCGGCGCCCGGTCGGCGTCTTGGGTGAGGGCCAGCGCCGCCACGGAGCGCGCGAGCCAGGCGTCTCGGAGGGCGTGGCCGACGCCGGGCTCGTCCACGTCGTCGGGGGCGGTGTGGTCGTCGCCGCCGCCGCCGAGGCGCCGGTGCTCCAGGGACCAGATCAGGCTCAAGAAGGTCTCCCCCTCGGCGCTCAAGCCCAGGGCGTTTGCCAAGGATGAGCTCAAGGCGTCGATGGGCAAGGCCCGCTCGTCGTCGCGGCGGTATCGGTCGGAGGTGACGATGGCCCGGGCGACGGCGCGAAGGCTCAGCCCGCCGTCGAGGAGCGCGTCGTGGTAGGGGTTGAGCTCCTCGTCGCTCAGGGGCTCACCGATGAGGCCCTCGGCGAGGGTGCGCGCGGCGCAGCGCCCGAAGCGGGGGTCGGCGGCGAGGGTGGCGCCAAGCTCGGTGAGGTTGCCCACAGGCCGCCCGAAGTAGGCCGGGGACCGCCAGCCCATCGCCCACTCCGCGCGCCACGGGCTGTAGACCGTGAGGCGTGACAGCTCGGCCTGGTCGCTGCGCTCGGCGAAGCCCCCGAACAGCGCCGCGAGGGGGTCGAGCCCGGCGTGACAGGTGAGGCAGGCGGGCTGGGTGCGCACGGCCTCCTCCATCGCGGCGAGCTCCTCGACGCTCAGGTCAAAGTCGAAGGCCGCCTCACGGCTCAAGAAGTCGTCGCACAAGAACATCGTCGAGACGGCGTTCGCCCGGCGGCGGTTGTGGTTCGTCGCGTCGCCATCGACGACGAGCCACAGGCTCGCGCTGGAGAGCAGGCCCGCCGGGGGCCGCGCGTCTTCATGGGCGCTCATCACCCAGTCCGCGCCTTGGCCCGGGGCCGTGAGGCCGAAGGCGGCGGCGAGGTCATCATTCAACGGGAGCGTTGTGTTTGTGACCAGGGCGGTGACGGGCTGATCCTCGGCGACGATCCACGCCACCAAGGCCAGCGGCGCGAAGCCCGCGGCCTCCTTCTGGGCGTCGCTGAGCTCTTGGTATCCGCGCAGGGTGGTGCTCTTGAAGTTGAGCGCGGTGTGGAGGCGATCGTTCCAGGTCCAGGCCGCGCGCTCCGCGAAGCGGGCGTCGTCGACGAAGCCCAAGATCAGCGCCTCGGCGGCGTCGGGGTCGGCGGCGACGGCGGCGAGCTCCGAGGCTGAAGGCCGAACGCCGCGCAGGTCCAGAGACGCCCGGGTGAGCCACGCGATGGCTGAGAGCTGCCCCTCCCCCGGCGCTTTTGCGGATGGCGCGGCCTCAGGCGTGAGGGGGCGGTCCGCGGGGGGCACACCGCAGGCCACGATCATCACGAGGGGGAGGAGCCGTCCTGGCACCCCGCCAGTCTGCCACAAGATCGGGGGGGACGGCGGCCCGAATCGCCCTCGGCGGTCTAAGGCGCCGCGCTCAGAGCGGCGCCTCCCACACCACGGGGTTGAGCTGGGTGAAGTAGCCCATGGCCAGGATGTTGACCATCCCGTAGCCATAGTCGAAGCTGTCGGAGTAGCCGTAGGCCGCGCTGTAGTGGGGACTCCAGGTGGTCGTGGTCGCGTCGTAGCGGCTGATCTCGTAGCGGTCGGTGAAGAAGCCGAGCTGGGCGACGGGCAGCTCCGTCACCGGGCACTTGCCGCGCCACTTGAGGCCGCCGTTGGCCACCGTCGTCGTCATCTCAAAGCGGAAGTCACAGCCGTCACAGTCGCCGCCGACGTAGTCCAAGGAGCCATACCCGGCGCTGTAGAAGCTGGGATAGGCATAGAACTGGCCGCTGCAGGTGAAGCTGGGGCCCGAGCCGTCCAAGGTGGCGCCGTAGAGCATCACCGCGCCGTAGAGCATCGCGACGCTGTAGTCACCGACGTAGCTGCGCACCCCCTCGCCCCAATAGAGGGAGCCCTGCCCGGGGGTGACCTTGGCCTCCAACGAGAAGATCGTGGGGCAGGCCTCGGCGCCGTTGCACTCGTCGTCGTCGCAGTCGATGGCGCCGTCGGCGTCGTTGTCAACAGTATCGCTGCAATCCTCGACGCAGGCGTCTAGGCACTCGTCATCGGCGCAGTCGGTGAGGCCGTCTTGATCGTTGTCGAGCGTGTCGCCGCAGTCCTCGACGCAGGCCTTGGCGCAGTCGGCGTCCACGCAGTCGATGTCCCCATCGGCGTCGTCGTCGACGAGGTTGGCGCAGTCCTCCACACAGTAGGCGGTGCAGTCCGGGTCTTGGCAGTCGGCGAGGCCGTCTTTGTCTTCGTCGCCGACCTCTAGGCACTCCTCTTTCTGGGCGTCGGAGTCGGCGTCGCTGTCGGCGTCGGTGTCGCTGTCGGCGTCGGCGTCCGCGTCGGCGTCCCCTTCGGTCTGGCTGTCATCCGTCGGCTCGTCGCCGTCGCTCCCTTTGCAGGCGGTGAGGCTGAGGGAGGTCATCACGAGCAGGGCGACGAGGGGCGAGAGGCGCATGGAGGCTCCTGGAGGACGCCGCCCACAATAGCCGGGTGGACGGGGGATCGGCGCCATCCGTGGCCGCAAAAAGTTGATCGATGTCAGGCGCCAAAGTAGGAGAATTTTGGGTCTTTCACACCTCTACAAACCGCCTATTTGCCCCGCCCAGGGGCCATAATCGGTGTTAAGGTGGCAGCCCCCACCAGCCATCTGTAGTCTCTATGACGACCCTCCCCCGGCGTCGCGCCCTGCGCGCGGCCGCGCTCCCCGCCACGCCCCTGCTCCTCCTGCTGATGCTCCCCTCCGTGGTCAGCGCGGCCGGAGACGGCACCCTGAGCGTCACCACCTCGGGCGTCGTGGTCAACGCCTACGCGCAGGTCGACCGCGACATCACCGCCGGGTCTACCTCGGTCCGTGTGGCCGACATCAACGACCTCGACTCCCCGGCCTCGGGCATCTTCGCCACGACCGACCTCGCCGCCGGCGACCTCGTGCTCATCGTGCAGATGCAGGGCGCCAGCTACACCTCCACAAACACCTTGTCGTTTGGTGAGGTGACCGCCCTCAACGGCGCGGGCAACTACGAGCTCGCTGAGGTGGCGAGCATCTC
>JBEAVX010000433.1:0-10322 GCA_041160755.1 Pseudomonadota bacterium | reverse complement strand
CCAAGGTCCAGGCGAACAGGGGCGGCACGTCGCCGGGCACCTCGGAGGCGCCGCCGTCGAAGATCGTGCCCTCGCCGACGACGCAGGGGTCGGTCACCTGGGTGATCACCGCGAGGAGATCGTCGGTGGGGATCACGCCGTCGGTGGTGACGGTGAACTCGGTGCGGATCGTCGCGGGGAGCTCGCCGAGATCGCTCGTGAGGCCCTCAGCGAGCACGATGGTGTAGGTCTCGCCCAAGAGGAGCGGCTCCGTGGGGGTGAGCTGCACGGTGAGGTCGTCGACCAGGTAGACCCACTCCGCGGCCACGGTGGCCTCGGCGGAGTCTTGGATGAACACGCGGCCCTCGACGGTGGAGTCGTCCAGGATGCCGTTGAAGGTGACGAAGACGTCGGCGTCGGCGGACACCTCGACGGCGCCGTGGGCCGGGGAGACGTTGATCACCGTGAGGTAGTCCTTCACGACGACGGGGTCACCACAGGCCACGAGGGGCAGGAGCAGCACAGAGAGAGCAGGGGAGAGGCGCATGGCGGAGACCCTCAGAAGGAGTAGAAGTACGCGAGGTTGAGGCGAGTCGTGCGCAGGCGCTCACGCGCCTCGTCGCCCTCGCTGGAGGTGTTCTCGTAGCCGCGACGGCCGGTGTTCATCGAGGCCGAGGGCACGAGCAGGCCCGGACCGACGGGCACATCGGCGCCGACGCTCCAGACCGTGCCCAGGCTGAGCCCGCCGACCTTCTCTTCAGCGTCGAGGCGCGTGGACCAGATCGTCGAGAGCCCGGCGCCGACGTAGCCGTTGACGTCCCCGGTGAGCTCGAAGCTGTACAAGGCCGCGACCTCCAAGGGGCGAACCTTGGTGCGCCAGTCGAGCTGCGCGCTGGTCTGGGCCTCGGCGCCGCCGATGGCCGGCTGAATCGCCAGCTCGGTGTCGTTGCGTAGGGTGTAGCGGCCCACGGACCCGGCCAAGGAGAGGTTGTCCGTGAGCGGCATCCGCACCTCAAGGCCGAGGTAACGGGTGGCGTGGTTCGCCGCCGGGGCGCTGCCGAGGCCGAGCCGGGCGCCGACGAGCAGGGTGGCGCCGTCGTTGTCCAAGGAGTCGACCTTCTCGGGCTTCTCGGCCTTCTCAGGCTTCTCGGCCTTCTCAGGCTTCTCGGCCTTGGCCGGGCTCGGCGTCGCCGGGGTGGCGGCGACGGGGGCGCCGGTCATCACCGGTGAGCTGGGCTCGTCCTCTTCGTCGATGTCGAAGGTGTCGGGGTCGGTCGTCGCCGTGGCGAGGGCCGGGGCGCTGGGCTCGTCCCAGACGTTCTCTTCGGCCACCGGGGCTGCGGCGGCGGGCGCCGGGGAGGCCACTGGCGGCGGCGCGGGCGCAGGCGCCGCGACGGCGGCCACGGCGGGGGTCGTGCTCAGAGGCTTCGGGGCGGCGGCGCCCGCGATACGCACGTTGGCGATGAGCTGCGGAGAGCCCGCCCGGGGCACCAAGGCGACGATGTGCTCACCGGCGGGCACATCGAGGATCGCCGGGGTGGCCGTGGAGGGCAAGCCGCCGACGAGGTCGAGGATCACCCCGCCCTCCTCGACGTTGCCTTCGACCTTGATCTGCATGAACGGCACGCCGTCGCCCAAGGCGTCGACGGTGAGCGGCTTGCCGGGGCTGCCTTCAGCGAGCCGCTGGCGGATGACCACCTCCAGCTTCACCGGGCCCACGACCTTGTACTCAAGCTTCTCCCCCGGCCCGACGCCGTGGTAGACGCCGCCGTTGGTGGGCACGCGGATGAGCACCGGGGCGGGCAGGCTCATCGGGTTCAGCTCCTCCGCGGCCTGCAACGGCGCGGCGAGGAGCAACATCAGCATCAGCGAACGTACTGCGGTGCGCATGGTCGGCTCACTCCAGCCCGTAGATTTCGAGCTCGTTGATGCCGCCGCCGAGGGAGTGGTAGCTCCCGACGGAGAAGCGGACGTAACGGGCCGTCGCGGGGGCGCTCAGATCGAGCTGGTGGTAGCGCAGCGTCGTCTCCAAGTCGCCGCTGTCGCTCTCGAGGGTGGTCTCTTCACCGGCGAAGCTGCCGGTGTCCGAGACCGCGATGGTGTATGCGTTCGTCGCATAGCTGTAGCGGGGGCCGTGGTGGGTGTTCACCCAGCGGATCCGGGTGACGCCGACCAAGGCGCCGAGGTCTACGGTGACGTAGCCCGTGCGGCTCGCGGGCAAGAGCCAGTAGGTCTGGTCGGAGTAGGAGTCCTCAGCGGTGCTGCCGTCGATGATCTTCTTGCCGTCGTAGTTGCTCGACGCCGAGGAGCTCGCGGTCACCGTGCCCGTGAGGGCGAGGTTGTCGCTCACCGCGCAGGGCTCGGACTCGGTGTACAGCGCCGCCACCTCGGCCGCGCTCAGGGCGTCAGGGCGCACCCGCACGTTGTCGATGGCGCCGGTGAGGCCGTAGGAGCCGCCGATGCCGCCGATGGAGAGGTCGTCGCTGTTGGTGACCAGGCCGCCGGTGACCGCGGTGGAGCCCTGGAGCGCGCCGTCCACGTAGAGCGAGAGGTCTGAGCCGTCGAAGACGCAGGCGACGTGGTGCAGCGCGCCGTCGTTGAAGCCCGAGGTGGACACCGTCGGGGTGTCTCCGGCGCCGTCCACACCGCCGCAGCCCAAGAAGGTGCTGTAGGCGGCGATGACGTACTGGGCGCCGGTGAGGCTGCCCTTGGCGACGAGCACCTCGTAGTCCGTGGTGGCGCCGTCGCGGGCGTACCAGAGGTCTACGGTGAAGGCGTCCGTGGGGCTGAGCGCCGGGTCATCGGCGACGGTGACGCTGCCCGAGCCGGTGAAGGTGGCCGCGTTGCCGAAGATGCCGATCTGGCGGTCGGTGCCGGACTCGACGCCGGAGAGCGCCGAGGGGGAGCTGTCGGCCGCCGAGCCGCCCGTGTCCTCGTCGAAGGTGAGCACGAGGTCGTAATCGACGTTGCAGGTGTCGCTGTAGCTGACCGTGACCCCGTCCGTCGTCGTCGAGATGTTCCCGGCGATGTCTTCAGCGGTGACGGAGAGCACGTTCTCGCCGTCGCTCAGCGTGACGTAGGCCGTCCAGGTGCCGAAGTTGGTCGAGGTGGCGACGGCCTCGGCGCCGTTCACGGTGACCGAGACGATGGCGGAGTCGTCGCTGGCGGTGCCGGTGACGGCGACGACGCTCGTGGCCGAGGTCGAGCCGCTCGACGGCGAGCTGATCGACACCACCGGGGCGTCGCTGTCTACGGCCCCGGTGCAGAGCTGGCCCTCGTCGGCGGCGCGGTCGGCCACCTCCGACGCGCTCAGGGCGTTGTTGTGGATGATGAGCTCGTCCAGCTCGCCGTTGAGCGAGTAGGTGCCCGCGTACGACGGGTGGTAACCGAGGTAGAGGCCGTCGGTGCTCGACGCCGCCAAGGGGTTCCGCGACGACACCGTGCCCAAGCTGACGCCGTCCTCGTAGATCGTGACGGTGTTGCTGCTGTCCATGGTGACGGCGGAGTGGTGCCAGTCGCCGTCGAGGTTCGCCTTGTTGACCGTCTGGGTGATGTAGCCCGTGCGGGTGCGGCCATAGAAGTACAAGGTGTTGGAGCTGTAGCGGTAGAGCGCGTACTCCGTCGAGAGCCCCTTGAGGAAGATCAGCTCATACGAGGTCGTGCTCCCCGCGCCGGCCTTCATCCAGAACTCGATGGACCAGTCGTTCGTGAGGTCCAGGGCGGCGTCGTAGGGGATGTCCGCCGACTCCGTGCGGTCGAAGGCCAAGGCGCCGAAGTGGCGGCCGCCCGTCCAGTCGCCGTTGCCGACGGCGGCGTCGAGCGCGTTGGGGCCGTCGTCGATGGCGGTGGTGCCCGTCGCGTCGTCGAGGTGCAGGAGCAAGGCGAGGTCCACGTCGCCGATCTCGACGTCCACGCTGTCCGTAGCGGCGCCGTCGCCGTCGTCTACGCTGAGGCTCAGGGTGTAGGTGCCGCTCACGTCAGGGGTGAACGACGGCGTGGCGGTGTCGGCCCCGACGATGTCGGCGTCGGTGAGCGTGGAGCCCGAGGGCAAGGCGTCAAAAGTCCAGGAGTAGGTGAGCGGGTCGCCGTCGGGGTCGGAGGAGGCGGCGCCGTCCAAGCTCACGGCCTCGACCGCGCAGGTGGCGACGTCGTCGCCCGCGTCGGCCACGGGCAGGTTGTTCGGCAGGCCCGGCCCGGCGCTGATGACCACCTCGTCCCGGCCCTTGTCGGTGCCGTCATCGACGACGAGGCGCAGGGTGTAGTCGCCCTCCACGTCGGGGGTGAAGCGCCCGCTGACGGTGAGGCGGTCGGTGATGGCGCTGTTCGTGAGCGCCGAGCCCGAGGGCACGCTCACGAAGGCCCAGCGGTACGAGATCGGGTCGCCGTCAGGGTCGTAGGAGGCCGAGCCGTCGAGGGTGACCTCGACCTCCGCGTCAACGGCCTGGTCCAGCCCAGCGTCGGCCACGGGGGCGGTGTTGACCCCGGCGTCGCCGACGGTGACGACCATCGTGTCGGCGCCGCTGTCTACGCCGTCATCGACGGTGAGCTTGACGGTGAAGCTGCCCTTCACGTCGGGGGTGAAGCTCGCCGTCGCTAAGGTGCGGTCGGTGATGTTTTTGCCCTTGAGCGTCGAGGTGCTGGGCACCGACGACAGACCCCAGAGGTAGGTGATCGGATCGCCGTCGGGATCGTAGGAGAGCGTGCCGTCGAGCGAGACGGTGTCGCCGAGCACGATCGTCTGATCGACGTTGGCGTCGGAGATCGGCGCGGCGTTGCCCGTGGTGGTGATCGAGATGACCACCTCGTCGTCATCACAGGCGAAGAGGGGATCGCAGACCGTGAGCACCACGCGGTACTCGCCGTCCACGTCGGGGTCGAAGGTCGGCGTGGGGCCGTCGCCGCCGATGAGGTCCGCGTCGGTGAGCACGCTGTCGTTGGGCACGGCGGAGAAGGCCCAAGAGTAGGTGAGGGGATCGCCGTTGGGGTCGGAAGAGAGCGAGCCGTCGAGGGTGACGACGTCCTCCGCCGTGGCGCCCTGGTCGTCACCGGCGTTCGCGATGGGCGCGTCGTTCACGACCTCGTCCACGGCGTTGATCACGAGGTCACACGGCGCCGAGGGGGTCAGCCCGTCGTTCACCGTCAGCCGCACGGCGTACTCGCCCAAGGCGTCGGCGAGGAAGGTGGGCGTGGCCGAGGTCGGGTCGGAGAAGGCCGCCAGGGAGCCCTCGGGGACCGACAAGAAGGCCCAGTCGTAGGTGACCGGCGCGCCCTCGGGGTCATAGGAGGCGGCGCCGTCCAGGAGCGCCTCGGAGCCCAAGGCCACCTCGCTCGGCGCGCTGCACACCGCCACGGGGGGCAGGTCGTCGAGGCCGCTGATGAGGATCTCGGCGGTGAAGGGCGACGAGTCCAGCTCGCCGTCGTTCACCGTCAACGAGAAGACGTAGAGCCCGGCGAGGTCCGGGGTGAAGGTCGCGACGGGGGAGACGCCGTCATGGGCGATGAGCGAGGCGCTGCCGGGGCTTGAGACGAGCTCAAACAGGTAGCTGATCTCGGCGCCTTCAGGGTCAAACGAGGCCGCGCCGTCGAGGACGAGCTCTTCACCCGTGAGGGGCGGGCTGCCCGCGATCAGGAGCAGCTCCGCCTCGGGGGGCAGGTTGCCCGGCGTGGTCGTCGAGCGCGACACGACGTTCACCACGTCGATCACCGACTCGTTGCCGTCGTTGTCCAGGACCTTGAGCGCGATCACGTAGTCGCCGATCACGTCGGGGGTGATCGTCGCCGTGGCCCCGTCGCTCTCGATCGCCGCCGTGGCGCCTTCGGGGGCGCCGATCATCCACCAGGTGTAGGAGACGATCTCGCCGTCGAAGTCTGAAGATCCAGAACCGTCGAGGGTGACCGTGTCCCCGACGAGCACGAGCTGATCGGAGCCAGCATCGGCGACGGGATCATACGACGCGGTGCTTTTGCCGCAGGCCGCGAGGAGGATGAGCAGCGGGGTGGGACGCATCGGCAGGCTCCATGCCCCCGGCGTGTGCCGAGGGCGTTTGGGCCAAACCATAGCAGAGGATCTGCGCCACCGCTGGCACGCCGCGCGCGACGGGTTGAGCGGGTGCTCAGCTACCGGGCTGGATGTAGCGAACCACGTCGGCCTGGGCGACGAGGTCGGTCTGCCAGGCCTCCAGCAGCTCCATCCGCGCCATGGCCTGCATACGGGCCCGCACGGTGCCCGCCTGGGCGTCCACCTCGGCCTCGGTGGGCTCGGCGCGGGCGGTCACCTGGGCGATCACGAGGTCTTCGCCGATGGTGTAGACCTCGGGCAGCACCGCGCCTGCTTGCACATTCTTAACATCTGCGATCAGCTCAACCGCGACGCCCAGGCCTCGAACCTGGGGATCCGTGAGCGTGACGTCTTCAGCCGTCTCGGGCAAGAGCCCCTTCGAGGCGATGAGCCCGAGCGGCGGGCGACCCTCGGCCTTCCACGCGGCGAGCAGCTCCTCCGAGAAGGTCTTCGCCAAGGCGGGGGCGCGGTCGGCCTTGATCAGCTCGGCGGCGAGGATCGGCGTCGCTTCCTCCAAAGAGGTGACCTTCGCGTCGGTGACGGACTCGACCAAGAAGAGCTGGTAGCCCCGGCTGGTCTCGACGATCTGGGTGAGCTGGCCCGCGCCGACGGCGAAGACGGCCTCGGTGACGGCGGGATCAAGCTGGGAGTCGGCTTGAACGCCGAGATCGCCGCCGTTCACGGCGGTGAGGTCTTCAGACCAGCGGCGCGCGGCCTCGGCGAAGTCACCGCCCGCGACGAGCTGGGCCCGAACGGCCTCCAGACGCACCTTCACGTCCTCTTTGGAGACGCCGGGGAGGTCGGTGCGCAACAGGATCGTGCGCAGGGTGGCCTTGCGAGGGTCGTTGAACCGGCGATCAAACTGGGCGTCGTAGGCGGTCTTGATGCGGTCGGCGGAGCTGGCGATGAAGGCGTCGAGCTCGGCCTGGGGGATGTCGATCGCCGGGTAAAACGCCGCCGCGGGGATGCGGGTGTAGACCAGCGTGAGCCGCGTCTCTTGCTCGACGAAGCGGCGCTTGACCTCTTGTTCGCTCACCCGGGCGCCTTGGGCGACGACCGCCATCACCTTGGAGCGCAGCATGTCTTCGTAGAGCTGGCGCTCAAAAGACGAGGCCGAGGTGCCGGTGCGGGTGAGGTAGGTCTCGTACTGGTCTTTGGAGTACTTGCCGTCGTCGCCCTTGAAGATGCGGGCGATGGCGCGCTTGATCTCCTCGTCAGAGACCTCGATGCCCAGGCGCTTGGCCTCGTCCAAGACGAGCATGTCCTGGATGAGCTGGGTGAGCACCCGCTGCTGGAGCGCGGCCTGGGCCTCGGCGTCGAGGGCCTGGCGCTCCCGAGAGGTCGCCAGGCGCATGGCCCGGGCGAACTCGACGTCGGTGATGGCCTGGCCATCGACCTCGGCCACGGGGGCGACGTTGGAGCCCTGGCCACCGACCCCCCAGACCACAAAGCTCGCGATGACGACGGCGAACAGGGCCTGGACGGGGAACGAGTCGGAGCTGTTGCGCATCTTGTCCAGGACGGACATCAGGTTCGCCTCCGCGCCAGATCGAAGGATCAGCGCGGGAAGCAGCTAGCGCGGCGCGGGCTGAGACGCAAGCAGAACCAAGCTCAGCGACGGGTGCCGCCCGAGGACGCCCCGCCGCTCGACGAGTCGTCGTTGTTCTTGCGGCCGCCGCCGGAGGAGCCGCCGGAGGAGCCGCCGAAGTCAGCGCTCGTCCATTGGGTCGTCTGGGTGTTGCGGTTGAGCTTGTTGCGCTCGTAGCGCTTCTTGGCCTGGGGCATCCAGTCCTTGAGGTTCTCTTGGCGCTTCTCTTCGCTCGGGTGCGTCGAGAGGAAGGCCGGGGTGCTGCCGCCGCCGCTGGCCTTCGCCATGCGGTCCCAGACGTCGATGGACTCCGACGGCGGGTAACCAGCCTTGGCCATGTACATCATGCCGATGACGTCCGCCTCTTTCTCGTGCAGGCGAGAGAAGGGCAGGATCACGCCCACCTGGGCGCCAGCGCCCATGGCCGCGACGACGATCGCCTTCTGCTCAGTGCTCATCTCGGACTTGTTGTCCAGGTAGAGGTAGAGCGCGCCCATGCCGCCCAAGACCGCGAGCTGCTGGGAGAGGCGCTCGGCGCCGTGGTGGGCCGTGGCGTGGCCGACCTCGTGGCCCATGACGAAGGCGAGGCCCGCCTCGTTCTGCACCACCGGCAGGAGCCCGGTGTACACGGCGATCTTGCCGCCCGGCATACACCAGGCGTTGACCGTCTCGTTCTCCTGGATGAGCTTGAACTCCCAGTCATACGACTTCTGGTTGGCGGCCTTGGCGATGGCCTGGCCCACGCTCTTGATCGCCTGTGAGTTCTCGTTTCCCGTGGAGAGCTTCACGTCAGCGAGGGTGGACTTGTAGGAGGACTCCCCGAGCTGGCGCATGAGCGCGTCGGGGATGAGGTTGAACTGGCGGCGGCCGGTGACGGGCACCTTCGCGGCGGCCGTGCCGATCGTGGACGTGATCAGGGCGAGCGCCAGGACCTTCGTGAGCAGAGGAGAGCGCATTGGGGCACCTCGGTGGCGGGTCGAACAGTGAATCAAGGCCTATTGTAGCCTTGTCGGAGCCTTGAGGGGGCGGACTCGCTCGGCTATACGCTCTTGGCGGCGGGCCATTCGGCGCTGTCCTCCTCGACCTTCCTTCCTGAGGTCCACCCCGTTGGTCACATCCATGTTCACCGGCGTGCTGGACGCGCTCTCTCAGGATCTCGCGATCGATCTGGGCTCGAACACCGTGCGGATCGCCCGGCGAGGCCGCGGGGTCGTGCTGCGGGAGCCGAGCGCCTTGGCCTTGCACCGCGACGGGCGCGGCGCGCGGCGGCTCATCGCCACCGGGGCCGAGGCCCGGCAGATGTTGGGCCGGGTGCCGATGGACATCGACGTGATCCGCCCGATCCGCGACGGGGTGATCGCCGACTTTGAGGCCGCCGAGACGCTTCTGGGCGTGCTCCTGCAGCGCTGCGGCGCGGCGTCGTTGGTGAAGCCCAAGGCCGCGGTGTGTATCCCCGCGGGCACCACCGAGGTCGAGCGCCGGGCCGTGCGAGAGTGCGCCGAGGCCGCCGGGGTGCGTGAGGTGACGCTCATCGACGCGCCCTTGGCCGGGGCCGTCGGCGCGGCGGTGGACGTCGGCGAGACCCACGGGAACATGGTCGTCGACATCGGCGCCGGGCGTTCGAGCGTCTCGGTGTTCGCCATGGGAGAGCTCGTCTCGACCCGGGCGATCCGCGTGGGCAGCGAGGCCTTTGACGAGGCGCTCATCCGCTACCTGCGCGCCGAGCGTGGCCTGCTCATCGGCCCGGCGACGGCTGAAGAGGCCAAACAGCAGGTCGGCGCGGCCTTGGTCTGGGGCCCGAACCCCGCTGAGCTGGAGGTGCGCGGCCGCGATCTCAGCACGGGCTTCCCCCGGGCCTACACCTTGACCGTCACTGAAGCCGCCCAGGCGATGAGCGAGCCCGTGCGCGCCATCGTCGAGGCGGTCATCGCCACCTTAGAGCGCACGCCGCCGGAGCTCGCGGCGGACATCGGCGAGCGCGGCGTGGTGCTCATCGGCGACGGCGCGCGGCTCCCGGCCTTGGACCGCGCCATCGGCGAGGCGGCGGGGGTGCCCGCCGTGCTCATCGAGCACCCCGGAGACGCCGTGGTGCTGGGGGCCTTGGCCCTCGCGCACCACCACGCCTAAGGCGCGCCGAAGCAGCACGCCGAAGGGGCGGCTCAGACGTAGCCGGCCAGCGCCGCGCGGATCTTCGCCTCGTCTTGGTTGCCGATCACCTGACCGACGACCTGGCCCTTCTTGAAGACGAGCAGGGTGGGGATCGAGCGCACGTTGTAGGCCATCGCGGTCTTGGGGCTGGAGTCCACGTCGACCTTCACCACCTTGAGGGTGTCGGGGTACGACTTGGCGATGTTCTCCACCTTGGGGGCGACGGCTTTGCAGGGCTGGCACCACACGGCCCAAAAGTCGACGAGCACGGGCTTGTCGCTGGAGAGCACCTCGGCGCCGAAGGTGGTGTCGTTCGCGTTGCTGATGAGGTCGCTGGCCATAGTCACCTGCCTTGAGTGAGAGCGGGGCGGATTGATGAAGGAGAGGTAACCCCGCCTAGGTTAGTCTGGGAGGGCCACCCCTGTCGTGTCTTGGTGAGGAGTCTCCGCATGTCCGTGCCGGTCGTGTCCCCCTTGGTTGAGCTCGTCCGGGCCTCGCGGGCGCGGGCGACGGGTTCATTCAACCTCGTGTCTCCGGCGGGCGGCGGGC
>JBEAVX010000639.1:0-2506 GCA_041160755.1 Pseudomonadota bacterium | reverse complement strand
AAACGCGCCTCCTCGGGGCGTTTCACCGTCGTCGAGGGTGAAGGGGTGGCCTTCTCGGGCACGGTCTCCTACCCCGGCGAGAAGAAGGGCTCGATTCGACTCGACTTCTTGACCCAAGAGGGCAACCAGCCGCCGAACCTCGTGCACGCCGTCTCGCTGCCCAAGCTCGGCGAGTTCAGCGTGGAGCTTCCCAAAGACTACGGCCAGCTCCACGTCGTCGCGTTCATCGACGTAGACGGCGACGGCCCCAACGCCAGCGACCCGGCGGCCTTGGCGACGCTCACCGTCGGCGTCGAGCCGATCACCGGCGTGGCCTTGGCGCTCTCCGACACCCCCGATCTCGGCGCGCTCACGCCTGGCGCGAACGGCGCGGCGCCGGGCGAAGGCGCCCCGACGGGCGAAGGCGCCCCGGCCGGCGAAGGCGGCGCGGCGGCCCCTCCCGCTGAAGGCGCGGCGGCTCCCCCGACCGAAGGTGGCGCGGCGGCGCCTGCGGCCCCTGCGGCGGGGGGATGATCGGGCCGCTGTCCGTCATCGTCCCCGTCTACAACGAGGCCGGCAACCTCAGCCCTCTGCACGACGCCTTGGTCCGCGCCCTTGACGCGGCGCAGGTGGCGTTTGAGGTGCTCTACGTCGATGACGGATCGAGCGACGGTTCACCCGCGGAGCTGCGCGCCATCGTCGCGTCGGATCCACGCGCCCGGGTGATTCGGTTCGTGCGCAACTATGGCCAGACCGCCGCCCTGAGCGCCGGGTTTCGCCACGCGCGCCACCCGCTTTTGGCGACGATGGACGCGGATCTTCAGAACGATCCCGCCGACATCCCGGCGATGCTCAAGCTCTTGGACGAGGGCCACGACGTCGTGTGCGGCTGGCGCGCCGACCGCAAAGACCCGGCGCTGTCTCGCCGCTTGCCCTCGTGGCTCGCCAACCGGCTCATCGCCTGGCTCTCCCGGGTGGATCTCCACGACTACGGCTGCACTCTGCGGGTGTACCGCCGGGAGTACGTGAAGGGCGTGCCGCTCTATGGCGAGATGCACCGCTTCATCCCGATCTACGTGACCTGGGCCGGGGCGAAGGTGGTGGAGCTCCCCGTGCGCCACCACGCCCGCACACGCGGCGTCTCGAAATACGGCCTCTCGCGGGTGCCGAAGGTGCTCCTGGACCTCACCACGGTGAAGTTCTTGCGCGACTTCTATGTGACGCCGATCTACTTCTTCGGCTTCGCGGGCTTCGCCGGGCTGATCTTGGGCGGCGCGGCCTGGCTCGGCGCGCTCATCACCACCCTCGCCTTTGACGCGCCCCTCGTGGTGCTCGGGTTGGGCTTGTTGGGGCCGATCCTCGCCCTGTTCGGCGTCATCGAGATCACCCTGGGCATCATCGCTGAAGTGCTCATCCGGATGCACTACGACATCCGCGACAAGGCGCCGTACCGCATCCGCAGCGTGTGGAACCTGGAGACCGCCGAAGAGGTGGTCTCGCCGGGCGAGGCGGTTTAGGCCGTGTGTGGCGTCGCCGGGATCGTCGGCCCGGGGGTAGGCGTTGAGGCCGAGGCGCAGACCCGGCGAATGCTCAGCGCCTTGACCCACCGTGGCCCCGATGACGAGGGCCTCACCCGCCTGGATGGGGTGTGCCTGGGGGTTCGTCGCCTCGCCATCGTGGACGCGCCCGGCGGGCACCAGCCCTTGCGCCACGGCGGCGCCTGGGTGGCCATGAACGGCGAGATCTACAACCACAACGCGCTCCGCAAAGAGCTCTCGGCCCAGGGGCGGCGGTTCGAGACGCGCTCGGACACCGAGGTCGTCGCGGCGCTCGTCGATGAGCTCGGCGTGGAGCAGGCGCTCACCCGGCTGGACGGCATGTTCGCCCTCGCCATCTGGGAGCCGCAGACCCGGGCCTTGACCCTCGCCCGGGACCGAATGGGCGAGAAGCCGCTCTATTGGACCCGCCACGGCGACACCCTGCGCTTCGCCTCCGAGCTCAAGGGCCTCCTGAGCCTGACCGACCAGCCCCGGGCGCTCTGCCCCGACGCCTTGCACCAGCTCTTGATGTTTGAGTACATCCCGGCGCCGCGCTCGATCTACCAGGGCGTCTTTAAGCTCCAGCCCGGCCACCTCCTGCGGCTCGACGCCCAAGGGCAGCGCGTCGTCCAGTGGTGGCGACCGCCGCTCCCGGGCGCGACGGCGAGCCGCCTGGAGGAGCCCCGGTGGGAGCGCGCCGCGCTCAGCTCCTTGCAGATCGCCGTGAAGCAGCGCCTCGACACCGAGCTGCCCGTCGCCGTCACGCTCTCAGGCGGCATCGACTCCTCCGCCGTGCTCGCCTTCGCCGCCCGCCTGCGGCCCGAGGCGCCGCTGCACACCTTCACCGTCACCTTTGACGAGCCCAGCTTCGACGAGGGCGGCCCGGCGGCCTTGATGGCGAAGCACGTCGGGGCGATCCACCACGCCGTCCCCCTGCCCTCAAGCGCCTTGCCCGAGGCCCTGGACGACCTCACGGCGCGGCTGTGTGA
>JBEAVX010000636.1:0-6636 GCA_041160755.1 Pseudomonadota bacterium | reverse complement strand
CACACCGCCATGAACAGGGTGAGCTCGGCGGCGCCGCCTGTGGGCAGCTCCGCGCTCACGTCGATCATGTGCGCCCCGGCCTCGGGGAAACGTAGGGTGTAGCGCAGGGCGTCACCGCCCGCCGGGGTGAACGGCGCGGCGGCGGGGGCCTCGACGGCGACGGGCTGGGGCGGCGCGTCGCAGGCGGCGAGGGTGAGCAGAGCCAAGGGGAGGAGCGTCATGGCCGGGGAGTGTACACCGCGAAGCCCCCCAGGTCAGCGGGACTTTGGCGTGAGCGTCCAGTGCGGCGGCGTGTCCGCGACGAAGCTCACCCGGCAGGCCCGCCCGGCGGCCTTGGCCCCGGTGAACCCTTTGAGCAGCGTCGTCTCTTTGTGCCGCGAGAAGAGGCGCCGGGCCTCGTCTTCAGGCAGCCGCAGGCCCTCGATGACGAGCGGCAGGCGCATCCCGCAGCCCAGCCGCCAGCGCGAGCAGCCGTAGGCCTCGCGGCCGAGCACGATGTAGCCGGGCTCCAAGGCGCCCTTGGCGACGCAGGCCGGGCAGTCCACCCGCTCCCCGAAGGCCGGGGGCGGGCCCTCGGGCGGCAAAGGATCGTCCGCGGCGTGGTAGTCGAGCTGGATCGTGCCCGCCTCGTCCAGCACCACGCCCGCCTTAAACACCGCGCCGTTGGCCTGCTTCATGCCGTGGAGCTTGGGCAGGCGGCCCTCACGCACCAGCCGCTCGACTTCAGCGCGGCGCAGAGGCCGGTGGGCGACCTCGCCGGGGATCTTGACGGAGCAATGGCTACAGCGCCACTTGTTTCGCTCAAACCGGATCTCGCCGATGACGCAGCGGCCGCAGGGGATCGGCGCCTCCAGCTCCCGCTCGTCCATGGACGCCGCGCGCACCTTCTGGCCGTCAAAACGCAGCACGCCGGAGTAGGCCTTGCCGTCGCGGTCCTTGAGATCGGCGATGAGCCCGGTGCGCCCCGTGGTGAGCAAGGCCTGGGCCTCGGCCTCGGTGACGCTGTGGCCGCTCATCTCCTTGAAGATGACGAAGGCGCACTCCCGGCCGGTGTCGCAGGAGTACACCTTGCCCCGGTCCCGCACGGGCTTCTGGCACAAGGGGCAGACGCCCAGAGGCTCGGGCTCGGGGAACTCAAAGCGCACCTTGCCCTCGTCGTCCAGCGCCAAGGCGGCGGTGAAGGTCTTGCCGGTCTTCGCGCGGAACCCCTTCACGGGTGCTGTGCGGCGGTCTTTGAGCAGGGCCTTCGCCATGCGCTGGCTGACCTCACGGTCGGCGACGGTCTGGGGGATAAACAAGGCGCACCCGCCACATCTCCAGCCCCGACCCCGCAGCCGCACCTCTCCTTGGCACAGCGGGCAGGCGCCGAGCAGCTCGCCGCCGCCCTCGGCGGAGTCCGGCGGGGCCAAGGCGCGGAGCACCCCGGCGCTCAGGCTGGCGCCGAGGATACGCCCGACGAGCATCGCCGTGAACGCCCGCAGGTCCTGCATAAACTCATCGCGGCCGCCTTCGCCCTCGGCCATCGCGGCGAGGCGCGCCTCCCACTGGCCGGTGAGCCGGGCCGAGCGCAGCTCCTCCACGGGCAAGGCCTCGATGAGCGCCCGGCCCTGGGGGGTGGGCCGCAGCTCCCGCTCGACGCGGTGGATGTAGCCTCGGCGCAGCAAGGTCTCTAAGATCGCCGCCCGGGTGGCCGGGGTGCCCAGGCCCCCACGCTTCATCACCCGGCGAAGCTCCGCCTCCTCCAGCCCCTCTCCGGCGCGCTCCATGGCGCCCAAGATGGCGGCCTCGTTGTACGGTTTGGGCGGGCGGGTCTGGCCTTGGTGAAGCTCGGCGCTGTGGGGCTGGCCGACCTCACCCTCGATCACCGTGGGCAGAAGCTCGTCGCCGCGGGTGGTCATCGGCGGGTCGATGCGCTGCCAGCCGGCCTCCAGACGCACGCGGCCTTTGGCCTCAAAGGGCTCCCCAGCGATGGTCACCTGGACCTCGGCCAAGGCGAACCGCGCCGGGGGCGAGAGCACGGCGAGCAGACGCCGGGCCACGAGGTCATACAGCCGCTTCTCGGTCGGGGTGAGCGGGGCCTCGCGGGGGTCTACGCCCGTGGGCAAGATCGCGTGGTGGTCGGAGACCTCCTCGTCATCCACCACCCGTTTGTCCAGAGGCACGGGCCAGCGGGCCAGGATCTCCTCAGCGACGAGCTGGTAGGGCCCGAAGCGGAGGCTCTCGACGAGGCCGGGCAAGGTGGGCACGAGCGCCGCGCCGATGTGCCGGGAGTCGGTTCGGGGGTAGGTGAGCACCTTGTGGCGCTCGTAGAGGCCCTGCAAGGTGTCGAGGGTCTGCTGGGCGGAGAGCCCGAAGCGGCGGTTGGCCTCACGCTGCAAAGTCGTGAGGTCGTAGAGCAGGGGAGGGGGCTCGGCCTTGTCCCGATGCTCGACCCGGGTGACCCGGCCGGGCGTGTCCTTCACCCGACCGAGGATCTCCCGGGCTTCAGCCTCGATCCAGTGGCGATCGACGGTGGGTTTTCCGTCGTCTCGGCGGGTCCAGAGGAGCGGCAAGAGCCCAGCGGCGAAGGCCAGAGTCACCTTCACCTGCCAGAAGTCCTGGGGCACAAAGGCCTCGATCTCCTGCTCTCGGCCCACGATCAGGGCGAGCACCGGCGTCTGCACCCGGCCCAGAGAGAGCAGCGCGCCGCCGCCGCCCTCCCGAGCGCGCAGGGTCATCGCCCGGGTGGCGTTGAGGCCCACGAGCCAGTCGGCCTCGCTGCGGCAGCGGGCGGCGTCCTCCAAGGGGCGCAGAGTGGGGCCGGGGCGCAGGCGGCGGAAGCCGTCCCGAATGGCGGCTTCAGTCATCGACGAGATCCACAGCCGCTTCACCGGGGCCTTCGCGCCCGCGAGCTGCAAGGCGTAGGCGAAGATCAGCTCGCCCTCCCGCCCGGCGTCGCAGGCGTTCACCAGCTCGCCCACATCGGCGGCGCGCATCAGCGCCTTCACGACCTTAAACTGCTCCTCGCCGCCCTCCCGCACCTGGAGCTGAAACCGCTCGGGCAACATCGGCAAGGTCTCCGCGCGCCACGACTCCCAGGCCGGGTCGTAGCGGCCGGGCTCGGCGAGCTCGACGAGGTGACCGACACACCAGGTCACCCGCAGGCCCTCGTCCTCAAAGTAGCCCTCGCGGCGACCACGCACGCCGAGCGCCTTGGCGATGTCTCGCGCGACGCTGGGCTTCTCGGCGACGATGAGGCTCACGGGCATCCCGCCCAAGTAACCTCCCCCCAAGTCTCCGGCGTCGCCCAGAGCTGACATCGGCCAGAGACGAGCTGGCCCCGTGACTCAAGAGAGAGTCACGGGGCCAGGATCATGTTCAGCAGGGGATCAGGACGCGGAGGTGTCGCCGCAGACCTTCGTGCAGGACGCGGGCAGGTTGGCCGTGTTCCAGTCTTCGCAGGTGACCTCAGCCATCGCGTCGAGACACTCGGCGGCGAGGCCCTTGTCGAAGTCACAGTTGTCCTCGGCGTCCTCAGCCTCGTCCGTCTCGCCGAGCTGGGCCTTGCAGTCCTCAGCGTCGGTGTAGGGGAGGTACGGGAGCACGGCCTCGTCCGAGCACTCGAAGGTCAGATCGCAGGTGTGACCGACGTACTCGGTGGTGAACTCGTCCTCGGAGACACCACAGGCGACGAAGGACGACAAGACGAGGGCGGCGAGGGCGAAGCGAGACAGCATAGAGAGCTCCATCGTGAAGATCCCGAACGTTCGGGGCCCGCGATGTAACGCCCTCAAACTGCTGACGCCCCTGACCGACGCAAAAAACCTTGCGGACGATCAGGGGCAGGGCAGGATCTCAGCGGGTGGTGGAGCCCGCGCCGATGGTCGTGTGGCTCACGGCGGGGTCCTTCGCCGCGGCGAGATCCGAGTCCACCTTGCCGCCGGGCTCGTAGTCCGAGTCGTTGAACCGGCCCAAGAAGGTGATCTGGTTGTCGCCGGTGAGGTACTCCGTGGCCTGGACCTTGTTGGAGCGGTTGCCCTCCATGATCTCCAGCTCGCCGGTCTCTTTGTCGTAGCCGACGACCATCGCGACGTGGGAGTAGTCCGAGCGGAACAAGGCGATGTCGCCGGGCTGCGGGTTGAAGTCGGCCAACATCTGCTTGCGCTTCGAGCCCGTGGCGCTGCCGAGCTGCTTGGTCTTGTGGCCCTGCCACCAGCTCCCGGCCTTGCCCGCGCCGCCGACGTACTTCCCGGCGGTGAAGAACTGGTGCAGGCGATACCCCGACCAGAAGACCAGGTTCTTGAGGATCTCTTTGCGGATCCCGGTCTTGGCGAAGTTGTAGCCGACAAACATGCCGCACCACTCATAGGCGTTGTTCCCGCCGGCGTTGTTCGCCGACTTGAACTTGTCGACCCACGGGCCCCGGTTGGAGCTCGTCGTCTCCCAAGAGCCTGAGCCGTGGGTCTTTTTGCCCTCGGTGTAGGCGATTCGGGCCGACTTGGCCGCCGCCGCGCCGCGCTCGGCGGCGACGCTGTCGTACTTCTGATCGCCGCCGCCGCCGGTCGTGGGCTTGGGAGGTGTCGTCGGCGTTGTCGGCTTGGGCGCCGTCGTCGTGCCTTGGCCCGAGCCCGTCGAGCCCGAGGTCGTGCCGCCGCTCGTCTTCACGTTCGGCACCTTCAAGGCCATGCCGACGCTGATCATCGAGGGGTTGTTGAGCTTGTCGCGGTTCGCCGCGTAGATCTCCTCCCAGCGGCTCTCGTCCCCGTAGTACTTCTGGGCGATGCCCGAGAGCGTGTCGCCGGACTTCACGGTGTGCGTGACCGTCTGCACCGTGGGGGTGGTGGGCTTGGGCGCCGTGGTCGAGCCGCCGGACGAGCCCGAGGTCTTCACGTTGGGGATGGTCAGCTTCATCCCGACGCTCAGGGCGTTGGGGTTCTTGATGACGCTCTTGTTGGCGTTGTAGATGTCTTCCCACTTGTTGGCGTCGCCGTAGTGTTTTTTGGCGATGCCCGAGAGCGTGTCACCGGACTGCACGGTGTAGGTGACCGTGGCGGGCTTCTCGGTGGTGGTGGGCTTGTCGGCGCTGCCCGTGGTGGGCTTGGTGGAGGTCTCGGGGGTGGCCGGGGCCTTGTCCTTCGCGTCAACGCTCACCCACGAGGCCTTGCCCGAGGCGACGTTCACCGTCTTCGTCGCGCCGCCCACGGAGAGCTTGGCGTTGCCCGTGGCGAGCTCTCCGGTGAAGCTGAAGAACCCGGCGCTGTTCGTCTTCGCGGCGAAGCTCTGGCCCTTGGCGTCGGTGAGCTTCACATCGGCGTTGCTGATCACCTTGTCGCCGTCGGTGGCCTGCCCTTCGAGCAAGGTGCCGCCGCCGCCGCCGCTCCCGCCGCCGATGGACTTGATCATCGCCACGACGCCGAGCTGCTTGTCTTTGGTGTTCGGGTCGTAGACGCCGTCGCGGACGTACTTGCCCTTGTCGTACTGGTCGGTGCCCGAGTACACGTAGGGCGACGGTTTGCCCTTGTTGGCGTAGCCCATGCCGTTGTAGTACTCGGCGTAGGTGGCCATCGCCGCCATGTCCGTGGTGTTCGACGCCATGCCGAGGTCTTTGGCGAGCTTCGACTTCATGCCCAAGGCGTGAATCGCCGCGTCCTCCCACTTGTGGAACACGGGGATGTTGTTCGGCCAGTTCACCGCGGGCTTGCCCAGAGGGTCGCCTTGGTGAAGGTAGGTGCCGAAGTTGCCGCTCGACTCACGCCAATGCAGCGCGGCGATGAGGTTCGCGGGCACGCCGGACTTCGCCGACACCGCCGCGTAGCGGGCCTTGTTGGCCTCCCAGTGCTTCTTGAACGCGGCCATCTCTCCTTTGTGGTTGGCGTAGGAGAGGTCTACATCGGCCTGGCCGACGGCCTTCTGGTGCTTCTTGTAGGTGGCGTCGGTGTAGGTGCGTTTGTGATCGCTCAGATCCCCCTGGCCCCCGCCGCCGTTGGGCAGCTCGCGGTTGTCTTCAGAGCGTTTGAGCACGGCGCTGCGGTCAAACTTCACCCGGTCGGAGGGCGAGGCGACGCGCTGGATCACCGTCGTGCAGGCGCCGTCGCTCAGGGCCTCGTCGGGGGAGAAGGTGTTGTTCGACTTCCCGGCGAAGATGCCCTCCTCGATGCAGCGGTAGACCGAGGTGGCCGCCCAGTGGGTGAGGGGGACGTCGTTGAAGATGCCCGGCTGGCCTTCGAGGTTGGAGCCGAAGTTCAACACCCGGCTGACCACGGCGGCGGCCTCTACGCGGGTGATGGTGTCCTTGTACTTGCCGCTCTTGAGCACGTCTTTGGGGGTGCCAGGGGTGCCCGCGGCCTGCATCGCCCGCGCCGTGAAGCCGCCGCGCGTCGAGGCGCCGAGCTTCTTGAAGTCCTCCATCGTGTTGAGGCCCTCGTCACCCGCGCTCAGGGTGTCGAGGCGATCGGAGTTGCTCTCGGCGACGCTCGTGTTCGTGCTGTTGTCCGTCGCGCTCTTCTCGGGCGCGGCGGTGGTGGTGCGGTGTTCCTGGGACAGTCCAGACATAGCGACCTCAAGGCAGGGGGGCGTGCGGAGGAAGCGTAGTATTGCCCAGGAAGCTCAATCTGTGACAACAATATTTGTGAGTATAGCATTTTCAATCACTTACGG
>JBEAVX010000607.1:0-8737 GCA_041160755.1 Pseudomonadota bacterium | reverse complement strand
CGCCGCGACGAGCTGGGTGAGCATCTCGGTCTGTCCTAAGAGGTCTTTTACGCCGCTCGCCATACTCTTGGGGTAACCCGGGCGCAGGACGAGCGGCGCCTCATTCAAGCGGGCTTGAGGGTTCACCCTCGCGCGACCGCTCAGAATGAGGTACAACGCTCAACTCTCCTGACGTGGGGTACAGCCAGGATGGACGTTGTGTCCCTCTGGCATGAACTAGTCGCCCGTGATCCGATCCCGCCGGGCGACTTTCTTGAGCGGATGGCCCGAAGTGGAGCGCTCCACGGCGGACAACCGGCGTGCGTCCACCGTCGGCCTCACTTCATCAGCGCCCGCGCAGCCACGTCAATCCGCGAGTCTACGCGCCAGATTCATAAGGCGATTCGTGCACTTCTAGCGGTCTTGGTCGAGGATGGCCTCGACGGACGCGACGGATCCTTGGCCCGGCTGTTGGGCCTGAGCCCCGAGATCATCCGGCTCGCGGCGATGGATCCCGGCGCAGAAGAGGAGCCGACGCTGCTGCGGGTCCGGGTGGCCCTGCACCAAGACCACCCGATGCTCCTCGACATCGACGCCGAGGGCGACGTGCCCTTGGGCTACAGCGACGTATTGACCTCGTTCTTCGAGCAGGATCCCTTCACCGTCAACTTTCCGGGGCTCATGCCGTTCCGGGGCGGTGAAGAGCTGGCCCAGGCCGTGCTGCGCACCTGGAGCCGCTGGTCGGGGACGTCCGGTGGCGCGCCCAAGGTGGCCATCGTCGGGTTCCGCGACGACCCCCGCGCCGTGGAATCAACGCTCTTGCAGCGGCGTTTTCAGCTCCAAGGCGTGCGCTGTGTCGTCGCCGACCCCCGCGACCTCAGCTTCCAGCGCGGTCGCCTCATCGCTGAAGGCCAGCCCATCGATGTCGTGCACCGCCGCGTTCACATCGACGCCCTCATCGCCCGGCCCGATGAGTGTAAGGCGTTGCTCGACGCGACCCAAGCGGGCGCGGTCTGTATGGTGAACTCGCTGCGCGCCGGGCTCCTCCACAGCCGGGCGATCTTGGCCTACCTGCACGACATGAGCTTCTTGGCGGGGCTCCCCGAGGCCCAGCGCGACGCCATCCGCCACCACGTCCCCTGGACGGGCCTCTTGTGCGCCGAGCCCGGCGCGCCCCGCTCCGACCAGCTCATCTTCTTGGCGAACGCGCATCGCAACGAGCTCGCGCTCCGCCCGCTCTCCAGCGACCTGGGCCGCTCGATCCCGGGCTGGATGGTCACCCAAGACGACTGGGAGGAGGTGCTGGAGCAGGCCAACCACCACGTCCTCCAGCGCCGGGTGCCCATCGAGCGCCACCCCTTCCCCGACGCCCGCAACGGCTACGCGCTGACCGAGCGGCTCGTCGAGCTGAGCGTCTCCGTCGTCCGTGGCCGGGCGACGACGATGCTCGCGCACCTGCGTGAAGGCCCTCGGAGCCCCGACTCGACCCTGGCCCCGGTGTTCGCCGTCCCGGCCCCCTAACCACCCGCTCCGGAGCCCCGATGCGCGCCGCCCTCCTCCCCCTCGCGCTCCTGCTGAGCCCCTTGGCCCTCGCGGCCGCGAGCGCCGGACACTACAGCCCCGACGCCGTCGCCGGGGCCTCGGCGGCCTTTCGGCGCTACTCCGACGCGCTCATGCCCCGGTTTGAGAAGGCGGAGCGCGACATCGCCGTGGCGAACAACGCCGTCTCCGAGCTTGAGCTCGGCGTGCTCGTCCTCGGCGGGCGCGCCCCGGACGAGCTCCGCGCGCACTACAAGACCACCCGCAAGACGGTCACCGTCGCCTTCTTGCAGACCCAGGCCCACATCGCGCTCTTGGAGGACGACTCCGCCGCCACCTTCGGCGCGGCCCTGGAGCGCGCCATCGCCGGGATGAGCGCCACGACCACCGCCACGGAGTGCGCCGCCGGGCCGAGCGGCATCGCCGCCATCGCCGGGCCGGGTCGGGGCCCCACGACCTGCCCGGGGGACGACCTCAACGCCCCCTTGGCCGCCGCCATCGACAAAGATCCCGCGCTGCTCGCCGCCATCGACGAGATCTTGGCCTTGGAGTGGCCCGACACCACGATCCCCAAGGCCACCCAGCCGCTCGTGCCCCTCACCAGCGCAGGCCCGGCCTATATCCAGGTGGATGACCTCGCCATCGCCCTGCTCTCCCGGCAGATCGAGGAGCTCGGCGCCACCTTTGAGCAAGAGATCGCGCCCTTGGAGCGTGGCTTAGAGGCGAAAGACCCTCAAGCCCTCGCTGACGCCAAGGCCGCCCGGGACCGCTACGAGGCCGGGGTGAGCGCCGCCGGGGCGAAGATGCTCACCGCCGTCGAGAAGTCGCTCAAGAAGCGCGGCGAGGCCGTGGCCCTGTGCGCCAACCCCGCGGCCTTCGGCGGCTGCGAAGGCGAAGACAAGACCGATCTGCTCGTGCGGGCCCTGTCGAACGACAAGAAGGTGATGAAGGCCGTGCGCTGAGGGTCACGGCTCAGCGGGCCGGGGTGACCCTGGCGAGGAGCTGCACCTGGGGGCCGTCGCGGTCCTCGACCCAGCCGACGTTGGCGCCGAACATCACGCAAGAGGTGGGGTCGGACCAGGCCAAGCCGCCGCTCACGGCGCGCAGGCCGTCGGCGCTCAAGAGCAGCTCCGCGCTCGGCGTGGTGGTGCCCCGGGCGCCTCGAATCGGCGCGGCGAGGCCAAGCCGGGCGAGCTCGGCGTCGTGCTCCGGCGTCGCGAGGTCACGAACGGCCCACAGCGACGCCTGGGCCTGGAGCCGCTCGGCGTCGAGGCCCAGCCGGGCGCCGCCGAGGTGGACGGCGGACTCGGTGAGGCTCTCCCGGGACAAGGCGACGAGGCCGAAGGACAGCACGCCCGCGCGGGCCTCGGCCTCGGCGGCGAAGGACGGCCCGGCGGCGGTGAGCGGCGCGTCGAAGGAGGCGCTCAGCGTGCGCGCCGCCCGGGTCTGGGTGACGCTCAGCCTCGGCCCCGCCCAGGGCCCCCCGGGCGCGAGGTCGAGGCCCGGCGTCAAGCCGAGGGTGAAGCCGCCCATCCTGGCGCCGGAGGGGTCGGCCACGGTGAGGGGCGTCGGCGCGGCCTGGAGCGTGCCGAGCCGAGCGCCGGCGCCGCCGTGCAGCCCAAACGCCAGGATCGTGCGACCTCTGGGCCCCTCGGACCACGCCGGGAGCACGAGGGCCAGCTCACCGTAGGGGTCAAACGCGCCGTCGCTGGACTCGACGTAGCCCACGCCTCGGGCCCGCATCAGGCCATCGACCTCGATCACGCCGAGGGTTTGGTCGAGGCGCGCCTCCAGCACGGCCTCGCCGCGTGGGCCGTCGGCGGTGAGGTCCAGGCGAGCCCGCTCATAGAAGGTGAGCGGCCCGACGGTTTGCCCCGCAGGCGCGATCCCGAGGCCAACCACCCCGCTTCCGCGCAGATCCGCCTCACCCAACCCCTCCTGAAACCCGAGGCCCGAGACGGTGAGCGCGCCGAGGCCGACGCTGAGCCGGGTGGTCGTCCAGGGCTCGGCCCGGGCGAGGCGATCGGCGCCGAAGTCGCTGAGATAGGTGGCGTCCGAGATCCAGGTGCCCGCGCCGTAGACCGACGCGCCGCCTCGGGCCTGGGCGACGGCGGCGCTCACCCCAGCGCGCGGCGTGTGCTCCAGGCGATCCCA
The DNA here is from genome assembly GCA_041160755.1 of Pseudomonadota bacterium. Lineage (GTDB taxonomy): Bacteria > Myxococcota_A > UBA796 > UBA796 > CAJQPC01 > JADKFE01. Next base: position 5,065 of record JBEAVX010000607.1, on the reverse strand, counting down.
GCCCCCGGAGGCCACGAAAGACGCCTGGGGCGCGGCGATCGAGACCTGGCCCCGCGCGCCGCGCGCCTGCCGCCACTCGGGGCTCAGGCTCACCTTGGGGCCCTGCGCCGGGCTCCACCACAGCGGCAAGGCCACCTGGGCGCCGTCGAGGCCCCGCGCGAGGACGGGCAGGCCGACGCCGACCTCCCGGGGGGTGAGGCGCAGGCGCGCCGAGGGCAAGGGCGCCACGTCACGATCCAAGATCACCAGCCGGAGCCCCTCGACCTCGACGCGCTCGGCCTCGCGGTCCAGGCGGGCCTCGGCGGCGAGGATGCCCCACGGCGCGCCCTCGACGCAGGCGCAGGGCGAGAGCCGCAGCGACTCCGCCGTGAGCAGGTTGAGGGCGGGATCCGCCGTGAGGCGCGCGGCGAGGAGCGCGCGGCCCTCCAGGCTGAGCCGCACGTCCCCTTCAGCGAGGAGGCCCTCCGCGCTCAGCACGATGCGCTCGGCGGTGAGGCGCAGCTGGGCCTGATCGGCGGGCTCCGGCTCAGCGGCGGGCTCCCCAGCCCGAACGACCGCCGAGAGCGCCGAGAGCAGGACCGCCGGGCTCACGTCCGCCCGAGCAGGTCCCGCGCCGCCCCGGCGAGAAAGAGGCTCCCCGCCACGATCACCAGCCCCCTGCCCTCTCGGGCCATGGGCAAGGCGTCCTCGATGGGCCCGGCGGGCAAGACCGGCACACCCAAGCCCACGAGGCGCTCGGCCACCTCGCCGGGCATCATCGCCCGGGGGTGCGCGCAGGACGTGGTCAACACGCGGTCGATCATCGGGCGCAGGGCGGCGGCGATGGCGCGCACGTCTTTGTCTTTGGAGGCGCCGAGCAAGAGCGTGCGCGGGCGGTCTCGGGGCAGCGCCGCCAAGGCGCTCGCCAAGGCCCGGGCGCCGTCGACGTTGTGGGCGCCGTCGATGAGCAGGTCATCGGCCAACCACTCGAAGCGGCCCGGGTTCTGGGCGGACTTGAGCCCCGCGCGCATCGCGGCCTCGTCTAAGGCGAGCTCTGGGCGCCGCTCGGACCAGCGCTCCAGCATCGCCAAGGCCACCCCGGCGTTCTCGACCTGGTGCGCGCCGCTCAGGCCGCAAGAGAGGCCGCTGAGGCTCAGCCGCGCCGAGCGGTAGCTGAAGTCCTCGGGGGTTCCTTCCACCCGAAAGTCTGTCCCGGCGACGAAGAGCGGGCAGCCGCGCTCCTTGGCCATCACCCGCACGGCGGAGAGCGCGTCTTTGGGGAGGGGGCCGACCACCATCGGCACGCCGGGCTTCAAGATGCCCGCCTTCTCGGCGGCGATGGCGGCGATGGTGTCGCCGAGGCGATCGGTGTGGTCGAGGCCGACGGAGACGATGCTCGTGACCTCGGGGGTGACGACGTTCGTGGCGTCCAAGCGCCCGCCGAGGCCGACCTCGATCACGGCGGCGTCGAGCTCTTGTTGGGCGAACCACAGGAACGCGGCGAGGGTCTCCGCCTCAAACACCGTCAGCCCGCCGTCGTCCCGGGCCTCGCCCCGCGCGTGGGCCCACTCCCGGGCGCGGCGGTCGATCTCGGTGAGGAGCGCGTCGAGGCGGGCGTCGGAGATGGGCCGACCGTCGATACGAAAGCGCTCGTTGAGCTGCTGAATGTGGGGGCTCGTGTACAGGCCCGTGTGCCGCCCGGCCGCGCGTAAGCAGGCGTCGAGCATCGTGCAGACCGAGCCTTTGCCGTTCGTTCCCGCCACATGCAGAGACGGCATCGCCGCGTGGGGCGAGCCCATCGCCTCCAGGAGCGCCTCGACCCGCTGAAGCCCGAGGCGAACCCCCGCTTGGGCGAGGCGCTGCAGGAGCGGGTGTGTCCTCATCGGGCCTCGCCGACGGCCCCGGGGCGGGACTCGACGAGCCAACGAAGGCTCTCGGACAAGGTGGCGCGCAGCTCATGGCGGGGCACGATGAGGTCCACCATGCCGTGGGCGAGGAGATACTCGCTCGTCTGGAACCCCTCGGGGAGGTTCTCGCCGATGGTCTGCTGGATGACGCGGGGCCCGGCGAAGCCGATGAGCGCGTTGGGCTCGGCGAAGATGAGGTCGCCCAACATCGCGAACGAGGCCGCGACGCCGCCGGTGGTCGGGTCGGTCAAGACGGAGATGTAGGGCTGGCCCGCCTCGTCGCGGAGCTTGGCCAAGGCCGCGCAGCTCTTCGCCATCTGCATCAAGGAGAGGATGCCCTCTTGCATCCGGGCGCCGCCCGAGGCCGAGACGACGATCGCCGGGCAGCGGCGCTCCGTGGCGCGCTCAAACACCCGGGTCACCTTCTCGCCGACGACGCTGCCCATGGACCCGCCCATGAACCGGAAGTCGAACACGCCCAGCTCAACGGGCAGGCCGTCGATGGTGCACGAGCCCGAGAGGAAGGCGTCGAGCACGCCGAGCTTCTTCTGGGTCTCGACGAGGCGCTTGTGGTAGGGCTTGGCGTCGGAGAACTCCAACGGGTCGCCGGGGCCCAGGTGGTCGTCGTGAACGACGAAGCTGCCGGGATCGGCGAGGAGCGCCACCCGCGCGCTGGCCTCAATGCGGAAGTGGTGACCGCAGTGGGGGCAGACCTGGCCACGCTCGGCGAGCACCGGGCGGTAGAGGATCTCCGCGCAGCTCGGGCAGCGCAGCCAGAGATCCTTGTCGGGGCCTTTGGACGCCGGGCGCGCCGGGAGAGGCTTGGGGGGCTGCTCAAACCAGCGACTTCCGCCGCCGCTGCTCGGTCCGTTGCCGTTGCCGTTGCCGATGCCGTTGCTCATGGGGGGCTCCTGCCGCCGACCTCTAACGGGTTGCCTGCGACCGCGCCGCGTCGGCCCCGGACAGCCACACGCCGCCCTCGGACACGCGGACCAGACCGCCGTGAAGAAACGCCTCGTTGCGCGCGCCGTGGCCGAAGGGCAGCCCGGCGATCACCGGCACCCCGAGGGTCGAGAGCGCCTCCCGCAGCACGTCCACCACGCCCCAGTCGGCGTCGGGCGGCGCGGCGCACTGAACAAACTCGCCCAGCAGCACCGCCCGAACGCCGTCAAAGGCCCCGGCCTCACGGAGCTGGTTCACCATCCGGTCGAGCTTGTACGCGGGCTCGGCGATGTCCTCCAAGGCGAGGATCGCCCCCCGGGCGTTGAGCTGGTGGGGCGTGCCGCACAAGGTCGCGAGCACGCAGAGGTTGCCGCCGACGAGCGGGCCTTCAGCCTCGCCCGCAACCCAGACCTCGCCCTCCCAGCGGGTCGCCGCGCCCTCCATCAACAGCGCCCGCAGGCGATCTTGGCTGGCGGCGTCGCTCACCGACAAGGAGTGCAAGACCGGCCCATGCACGCCCAAGAGCCGCGACTGGCCCCAGAGCGCGCTGTGCAGGGCCGTCCCGTCAGAGAAGCCGATCACCGGGCGAGATTGAATGGTTGACCAATCAACTTTGGACAGCAGGCGGCCCAGGCCATAGCCGCCCCGGGCCATCCACGCGCCGTCGAGGCTGGGATCCGTGAGCGCCCAGCGGAGATCGGCGAGGCGCGCCGCGTCGTCTCCGGCCAAGAAGCGGTGGCGCGCGCCGAGGTTCGGCGACGGCACGAGCTCGACGCCCCAGGCCTCGGCGAGGGCCCAGCCGGCCTGGAGGCGCTCGGGGTTGTACACCCCTGAAGGCGCGAAGACGCCGACGCGGGCGCCGGGGAACAGCAGCGGTAGAGGAGCAGGCAGCGGAGGCATACGCGAGATGATAGCCTGCGAGGCGTGATCCGACCCCTCTTCGCCCTGATCCTCAGCCTCCTCGCCGCCTGCGTCGAGACCGCCGGGGAGCGCCCCCAGAACGACGTCCCCCACGCGGGCGCCCCCGCCCAAGCGGCCACCGACGCCGCCAAGCTCACGGCCTTGCCGCTGCCCGAGGTCACGCCCTTCGTGGCGCGCACCCGGGTCGCCCCGGTGACCTTGGTCGACGAGCACGGCGGCGTGCTCTTGGTGCTCGACGCCATCGGGGTCGAGCTCACCGTCGAGCGCCTCTTGGCCGATCGGGCCTGGGTGCGCTGCACGGGCTGCCGCGCGCCCATCGACGCCTGGGTGCAGCGCGCCGCCCTCTACGCCGGGGGCCCGCCCGGCGACGGCCCCAACGACGCCGTGCTCGCCGCGCTCTCCGCCGAGCCCGCCCTGCCCGAGATCGCCCGCCACGGCCTCGTCAGCGTCGGTCAAGGCTGGATCGCCCCTCCTTGGCACGGCGAGGGCGGCTACTCCGGCCCGGTGCTGAAGGCCGAGCCTGAGGGCGCGGGCTGGCGCCTCACCCTGCCCCCCGCTAACCTGCCAACGCCTTGAGACTGTGGAGCGAGACGTGGAGCGGCAACTCTGGTCCATCGAAGGGAACAGCCAGCGCCTCGACGGCGGCGCGATGTTTGGCAACGCCCCCAAAGCCCTCTGGGAGCGCTGGGCCACCCCGGACGAGCGCAACCGCATCGAGCTCGCCTGCCGGGCCCTGCTCGTGCGGGACGACGACCGCTGGATCCTCTTCGAGACCGGCATCGGCGCCTTCTTTGAGCCCCAGCTCAAGGATCGTTTTGGCGTCGAGGAGCCCCACCATGTGCTCCTGGAGTCCCTCGCTGAGGTCGGCCTCACCGACGCCGACATCAACGTCGTCGTGCTCTCGCACCTGCACTTTGACCACGCCGGGGGCCTGCTCGCGGCCTGGGAGGAGGGCCGTGAGCCGCGCCTGCTCTTCCCCAACGCCCGCTACGTCGTGAGCGCCCGGGCCTGGGACCGCGCCAACCGCCCGCACCCGCGCGACAAGGCCTCGTTCATCCCCGAGCTTCAGCCGCTGCTCTACGCCTCAAACCGCCTAGAGGTCGTCGTCGGGCCCACCTCCCCCACCTTGGGCCCCGAGTTCCGCCTGCACCACTCCGACGGCCACACCCCGGGCCTCTTGTGCACGGAGATCCCCGGCCAAGCCGGCCCGGTGCTCTTCGCCGCCGACCTCATCCCCGGCCGCGCCTGGGTGCACACCTCGATCACCATGGGCTACGACCGTTTCCCCGAGAAGCTCATCGACGAGAAGCGGGCGA
>JBEAVX010000419.1:0-2568 GCA_041160755.1 Pseudomonadota bacterium | reverse complement strand
CCGCCGGCGCGCAGCTCGTCGAGCGCATGCGCTGGGAGGACATCAGCCAGGCGCACCCCCAGCCCACCACCACCCGCGCCGCCCCGGTCGAGCTGCGCCACGTCGCGCGCGGGGCGCTGATCTACGACTGTCCGCCGGGCGCGCCGACGCCGTCGGGCTTGGAGGAGCTCGCCGGGTACGGCATGGCGAGCGCCGGGCTCTACGCCGGGGACGAGCTCCTGGGCACCTTGTGCCTGGGCTGGACGCCCGAGGGCTGGGAGACACGCCACGAGCTCACCGAGCAGCTCACCCTGCGCGTCGCCGAGAAGTTCTCCCGGGCCCTGGACCGCCTGCGGCAGAACCAAGACGCGAAGGTCCAGCGCCGCCGCCTCAACGCGGTGCTGCGAAACATCCCCGGCCTCGCCTACCGCGCCCGCTTGACGGGCGACTGCCCGATCGTGCTCATCACAGAGGGCGCCCGCACCCTGCTCGGCGTGCCCGCCGCGAGCCTCATCGGCACCCCTCTGCGCCAGCTCATCGCCCCGGAAGATCAGCTGCGTGTGCGGGAGGCCCGCCACAACCTCACCATCGGCGGGCAGTCTACGCTGGAGTACCGCCTGGCCCCCACCACCAACCGGCCGCTCGTGTGGGTGCTCGAACATTACACGCTCACCCAAGACCCCGACGACGGCGTGGTCTACATCGACGGCCTGATCACCGACATCACCGAGCGTCACATCGCTGAAGACGTGCGGGATCTGTTCTTCTCTCAGCTCGACGTGCCGATGCTCATGTCAAACGATCATACGGAGCTGCTCGCCTGGAACAGCGCGTTCTGCCGTTTGACGGGCTACACCGACGAGGAGCTGCGCGGCCAGCGCTTCTCGACCTTGCTGTCTACTCCCGAAGATCAGCGCGCCATGGTCCAAGCGGTCGCCGCGCAGATTCGGGGGGGTGACCCACGCTACCGCGACGTGGTGAGCCGCCTGCGCCGAAAAGACGGCCGCGAGGTGCTCGTCTCGTGGATGGGCTACATCGAGCTTCGCCAGCCGATGCGCTCGTTCAACATGGCCCGGGATCTCACGGCGATCATGGAGGCTGAAGAGTCCAGCCGCCGCCGCGAGGCGCAGCTTCAGCAGGCCCAGCGCCTGGAGTCTCTGGGCGTGATGGCCGGGGGGCTGGCGCATGACTTCAACAACCTCATCGCCGTGGTCCTCGCCGGGCTGGATCTCGTCTCCCGGCAGGTCACCGACCGCCCCAGCGCCCTGCGCCAGCTCACCCGAATGCGCTCGGCCATGGAGCGCAGCGCCCAGCTCGTCGCCCAGCTCCTCGCCTTTGGCCGCCGCCAGGTCACCCAGCGTGAGCCCCTCGACGTCAACCAGCTCATCGAGGACCGCCTCGCCTTGCTGCGCGGCGCCATCCCCGCCGACATCGCCGTCGAGCTCTCGCTCGGCGCCACACACCCGGTCTTCGCCGACCCCTCCCAGATCGAACAAGCCCTGATGAACCTGGTCGTGAACGCCTTAGACGCCATGCCCGCCGGGGGTCGCCTGGAGATCGCCACGACCGACCGCGCCCTGCCCGCCGCCGAGGCCGCCGCCCACCGCGTCGAGCCGGGTCTGTTCGTCTCATTGACCGTTCGCGACAGCGGCCCAGGGATGTCTGAAGAGGTCCGTGAGCGCATCTTCGACCCCTTCTTCACCACCAAGCCCGTCGGCCAAGGCACGGGCCTGGGCCTGGCCTCCACCTACGGCATCCTCACCGCCCACGGCGGCGCCGTCCGTGTCGAGACCGCCCTGGGCAAAGGCACGACCTTTGAGCTGCTCGTCCCGGTGAGCGCCGCCACCCCCAGGTGCCTTGAGCCCCAGGCCGAGCCCGAGCCCCCACACAAAGGCTCGGCCCGTCTGCTCATCGTCGAGGACAACGACGATCTGCGCGAGCTGGTCGGCGACGTGCTCACCCTGGCCGGGTACGAGGTCCACCGCGCCCAAGACAGCGCCCAGGCCCTAAAGCTCCTCACCGAGCACAGCTTTCATCTGCTCATCACCGACGTCGTGATGCCCGGCCTGAACGGCGTGGAGCTGGTCCGCGCCGCCACCGCCGACAACCCCGCCCTCAAGACCATCACCATGTCGGGCTACGCCTGGTCGGAGCTGGTGCAAGCCCGCCGCCTGCCCCCGGACGCGCACTTCTTGCGTAAGCCGTTTCAGAACGCCGAGCTGCTTCGGGTCGTGGGGGAGGTGCTGGGGGGGTGAGCGCTGGGCGTCCTCGGGGCTGAAGCGCGCTCAGAGGCGCTCAGCGGCCCGCCGACGGCGGCCGGGTCAGCCAAGCCACGGTGCGCGCCATGCCCTCCTCAGCGGAGATCGGCGGGACAAAACCCAGGACACGCTCGGCCTTCTCCATCGGATACCAGCCTCGGGACAGGATGTAGGCCAAGGCGTCGTGTGAGGCCAACGGTGGTCTGCCCGTGAGCCTTGAGATCGCCTCCAACAGCGTGGCGAGAAGGCGCAGGGCCCAGAGCGGGCGGGTGGGCGCGCGGCCGCCCAGCGCGGCGGCGTACTGGCCAAAGAAGCTCGCCCAGTCCTGACG
>JBEAVX010000577.1:0-12114 GCA_041160755.1 Pseudomonadota bacterium | reverse complement strand
GCAGGTGGTCCGCGGCCAAGGTGCAGCCGTCGAGCAAGGCGTCGTTCACCGGGGCGAGGGACTCGGGCACGTCCAGGCCGAAGATCTGCGCCATGTGACCGGCCTCTCCGGCGGCCTCCAGGGCGCGGAGCGGGGCGTCGATGAACGCGGCGCGCTGGGCCAGGGGCACCTCTTGGTAGGGGCCGTGGGCCTCCATCAGGTTCACGAACAAGAAGAAGCTGCGCTCGGGGTCACGATCGACGAGCCACTGATCGAGGGCGCCGACAATGGCCGCGCCGCCTTTGTCGCGGTCCCGGGCGGTGAGGCCGTTGTGCACTCGGGCGGCGAAGAGGGTCTCCCCGGCGGTGAAGTCGCGCCAGAAGGGCTCAAAGTGGGTGAAGCCTTGGGCGAGGCCCGAGCCGATCCCCGCGAAGGGGTTCGCCGAGAGCCCCGCCGTCTCGTAGCCCGCCAGACGCAGGCGCTCGGCGAGGAGCGTGTCGGCGGGCAAGGTGTAGCCCTCGCGCTGGTGGGTGCCGTGGTCATGGGGCAGGCGCCCGGAGAACAGCGAGGCGTGGGCGGGCAGGGACCAGTTCGCCGTGCTCCACGCGCGCTCCATCAACACGCCCCGGCGAGCCAAGGCGTCGAGGTTGGGGCTCGTGGGCTTGGCGTAGCCGTAGGTCGAGCAGCGGTCGCGCACCAGGGTGTCGAGCACGATCACCGCGAGGTTCGGCCCACGCGCCGCCGGGGTCACCATCGGCGGGCGCGGCGGCTCGGCTTGCGGGCGCGCGGGCCACCAGGCGAGGCCCCAGAGGATCCCCGCGAGGGGCCAGGCCCGGCTCTGCGCGAGCACGGAGAACAGGCCCGCCGCCAACATCACCAGGCCCAACGAGAACAATGGTTGATTGGACAACCAACCAAACATCGCCACGGTGAGCAGACCCAAGCCGAGGCGCGCTCGTGGGGCGAGGCCCTGGCGGGCGGCGACGGCGTCCACAGCGCCGAGGATCAGGGCGTAGACGCCGAAGGCGAGGGCGACGTGGCCGAGCACGCCCCCGGCCTTGAAGCCGCGCAGGAGGTTTCGGAAGACGAGGCCGGTCTCGGCGACGCTCAGGCCGAGCGCCAACGAGAGCCCAACCGTAGGCCAGGGGCGAGGGGGGGACGACGAGGTCATGGGGGCGCCTCAGCTCAGGCGCGAAGCATACACCGACGCGGGCGCGGGGCACACCACCTCGGACGGTCTCGCGCGGTGGCGTGTGGGCCCGGCGGGTTACACTGGCGCAACTTCCCCTCCCCTCCCGACGATCTCACTCGTCCCACCCGACCTTCGTCCCCCATGCCTCGGAGCCGTGATGTCCATCGATTTCAGCCTCAGCGAAGAGCAGGAGTCCCTGCGTGAGCTCGCCGCCCAGTTCGCGCAAGACGTCATCCGCCCTGCCGCGCCCCACCACGACGAGACCGGGGAGTACCCCCACGCCGTGCTCAAGGAGGCCCACAAGCTCGGCCTGATGAACACCCACATCCCCGGCGAGTACGGCGGCCTCGGCCTCGGCGCCATGGACGGCATCCTCATCGCTGAAGAGCTCGCCTGGGGCTGCACCGGCATCGGCACGGCGATGGAGGCCAACGGCCTCGCCCAGCAGCCCGTGATCTTGGGCGCGTCCGACTTCTTGAAGAAGAAGTACCTCGCCCCGATGGTCGATCAGTACAGCCTCTGCGCCTACTGCGTCACCGAGCCCGGCGCGGGCAGCGACGTGCAGGGCCTCAAGACCACCGCCGTCAAGAAGGGCGACAAGTACGTCCTCAACGGCAACAAGATGTGGATCACCAACGGCGGCGTCGCCGACTGGTACTTCGTCGTCGCGCTCACCGACCCCGAGAAGAAGGCCCGCGGCGGCATGACGGCGTTCATCGTCGAGCGCAACAGCCCCGGCGTGAGCGTCGGCAAAAAAGAGCCCAACATGGGCCAGCGCGCGTCCGACACCCGGGCCGTCACCTTTGAGGACGTCGAGGTGCCCGCGGAGAACCTCGTCGGCCGCGAAGGCGACGGCTGGGCCTTGGCCATGGCGGCCTTTGACTATACCCGCCCGTCCGTGGCCTCCGCCGCCGTGGGCCTCTCCCGCGCCGCCATGGAGTACGCCGTGCAGTACGCCACCGAGCGCAAGACCTTCGGCGTGCCCATCGCCTCGCACCAGTCCATCGCGTTCATGATCGCCGACATGGCGATGAACATCGAGGCCGGGCGCCTGCTCTGCTACAAGGCCGCCTCGCTCAAGGACGCCGGCAAACGCAACACCCGCGAGGCCGCCTACGCCAAGGCGTTCTGCGCCGACATGGCGATGAAGGTCGCCACCGACGCCGTGCAGGTCTTCGGCGGCTACGGCTACAGCCGGGAGTACCCCGTCGAGAAGCTCATGCGCGACGCGAAGATCTTCCAGATCTACGAGGGCACGTCCCAGATTCAGCGCTTGATCATCTCCAAGGAGATCTTCCTGCGCAACAAGTGAGCCGCGACACGGCGCGACACGCAGAAGGAGCAGCAGGCCATGAAGGTCGTCGTCACCGGCGGGACCGGGTTCATCGGCGCGAACGTCGTGCGGCTGCTTCTGGCGCGTGGAGACGAGGTGGTCTGCCTCGTGCGGTCGAGCTCTCCGGGCCTGTGCCTGGAGGGCCTGCCGGTCACGCTGAACCACACCAAGCTCACCGACGCCGAGGGCCTGCGCCGCGCGCTGGACGGCGCGGACGAGGTCTACCACCTCGCCGGGGTGTTTGACCCGTCCCCCCAAGGCGCAGACCTGATGGCCGAGGTCCACGTCAAGGCCACGGCGGCGATGGGGGAGGCGGCCTTGGCGGCGGGCGTGGGCCGGTTGGTCGTCTGCTCCTCGTCGATCACCGTCGGCTTTGGGGACCGCGAGAACCCCGGCGACGAGGACACGCCGATCGCCGACCTCGACGCCGTGTACGGCAAGTCCGGCCCGCTCCGCGCGTACCACGACACCAAAGCCGAGGCCGAGGCCCTCGCCGTGGACCTCGCCGGGCGTGGACTCGGCGCGGTCATCGTGAACCCGGACTACATCATCGGCCCCTGGGACATCAAGCCCACCTCGGGTGCTCTGATCGTGACCATGGCGAAGGGCTGGCTGCCGGTCTACCCCCGGGGCGGCAAATGTTTTCAGAGCGCGGAGGACTGCGCGCTCGGCCACCTGCTCGCCGCCAAGCGGGGCAAGCCTGGGCGGCGTTACCTGCTCGGGGCCCACAACCTGAGCTATCGCGAGTTCATGGGCGTCGTCGCCGAGGTCTTGGGCGTGCGCCCGCCGATCCTGCCGATGCCCCGGCGTCTGGGTGAGCTCGCGGGGCTGATCGGCGCCGTGGGCAGCCGCTACGACGCCCACCGCTTCGCCGGGCTCGACCGCTACGTCCTCCGCGCCATGGCCCAGACCCGCTACCGCAGCGGGCGCCGGGCTGAAGAGGAGCTCGGCGTGCCCGTCTCGCCGATCCGCGACGCCGTCGAGGCCGCCGTCGGCTGGTTCCGGGGCCACGGCATGATCCCGTGAAGAGCCTGCCCGAGCCCGAGGCCCTCGCCCCGGGGCGCCGCTGGGAGGCCCAGATCCCCGACGCGCGCCGCAAACGCCTGGGCCAGTGGTTGACGCCCTGGTGGGCGGTGGAGGCCGTCACCGCCGAGGCCCTGCGCGGCCTGGGGCCAAACCCGGTGATCTTGGACCCGGCCTGCGGGGACGGGCGCTGGCTGCTGGCGGCGGGCAGGCTTCGCCCGGACGCGACCCTGCTCGGCTGGGACATCGACGCCGACGCGCTCCAGGCCGCCGCCGAGGTCGCGACGCGCGCCGGGCTCACCGTCCAGTTTTGCCAGCGCGACGCCCTCGCGGGCGACGAGGAGCGCATCGCTGAGGTGATCCTCGGCAACCCGCCCTATGTGCGGCCCCAGAACCTTCCCCCCGCCGACCGGGCGCGCATCTGGGCCCGGTACACCACCGCCACGGACAAGGCCGATCTCTACGCCCCGTTCATGGAGCGCATGATTCAGCTCAGCCGTGGGCGCGTGGCCTTGGTCGTCGCCGACACCTGGCTGAGCATGGTGAGCTTCGCGGCCCTGCGTGAGCTGGTCTTCGCCGAGCCTGTGGACCTGCTCGCGCGGCTGCCCGCCGGGAGCTTCGGCGCGCGGGTGGGCACCGTCGCCCTGGTGATTCACCCCGACGGCCAGGCGCGTCGGGGGGCGCTGGGCCCCGAGGGCCTCGTCGTGTTTGGGCCGCTCACGCGCTCGGCGGGGGTGGTGACCTTGGGCGAAGCGCCCGCGATTCAGCTCCCCGGCGACGGGGTCTTGGGCGACCGCTGGCGGCTTCGGATGGGCGTGGTCTGCGGGGACTACGCCCATTGGGTTCACCCCGGGCCCCCGGAGCCCGGCGACCAGCCGACGATCCGGGGCAAAGACGTCGCCCGGTTCGTGATTCATGACCAAGGCGAGCGCCTGCGCTACGACGCCGCGGCGATCCTCAAGCGCACGCCCTACGCCGCGCCCAAACACGCCGGGCTGTTTGATGTGCCGGAGAAGGTCGTGCTCTCCGGGGCCTCGGGCGCCGTGCTGCGCGCCGCCGTAGACACCGCCCGGCGGTTCCCGCTGGACTCTTGTTACGTCTCGGAGGGCCCTGGGGATCCTTGGGCGCTGTGTGGGCTGTTGAACTCGGCGCCGGTGAACCAATGGTACGGCGCGCGCTTCACCGGGGCCCGGGTGAAGGCGGTGGAGCTGCACGGCCTGCCCTGGCCCGCCGGGGCGTTGGGCACGCTCGCCGAGGCCGCCCGGGCGGGGGATCAGGCCGGGGTGGACGCCGAGGCCGCCCGGGCCTATGGTCTCTGACCATGTCTGTGACCCTGCACCGCTCCACGCTCCTGCTCCTCACCCTGCTCGGCTGCCCGGCGGAGCAGCTCGGCGTCCACATCCCCGAGGGGGGCCCCGACGCCATGAGCCACGAGGACCTCACCCGGGACGTGCACGCCTTGGTGAAGCTCGGCGACCGGCGCCCCGGCGCGGCGGGGGCGCGGGCGGGCCTTGAGGTCATCCAGCGCCGCCTGGGCGAGATGAAGACCCTGCCCGCGTTCGGCGACGGCTACGTCAAGCAGCAGGCCACAGGCTGGGCGGTGTGCGGCCAGAAGGACGGGCGCAGCGACCGCGCGGTGCTTATCGTCGCCCTAGACGCCGGGGACGGCGCCGGAGACAGCGCCGCACCCACCGCCGCCTTGATCAGCCTCGCGAAGTCCTACGACCTCAACCAGCCCCCGCCCGAGACCTTGATCTTCTGCGCCGTGAGCGCCCAAGGCGGCTGGGAGACCTTGTGGGCCACGCCGCCCGTCCCCCAAGACACGGTGAAGACCCTCGTGGTGCTCGGGCCCTTGGGTGAGCGTGAGGGCTTCACCCTGACCGAGACCGCGCGTGAGGCCCCCGGCGGCGCGCTCCGCGGCGTGGTCGCGAGCACCGGGGCCCAGACGCTCCACGACGGCCCTGAGGACCGCATGGAGCGCCTGGACTACGTGGGCCTCGTGACGGACCTGCTCGCCGTCCGGGCCCACGTCGAGGCCCAGGTCAGCGCCCGGGCCAAGTGATCCGCTCGGCGACTAGTTCGGGGCGCCCTCGGTGATCCAGGTCTCGATCTTGGCGAGGTCCGAGGCCGAGAGCGTGCTGCCCTTGGGCATCGTGGAGCCGCTGCCGCCGAGGCTCGTGTGGGTGCCCTGGAGCTTGGCCCAGAGGTAACTCTTCGAGGTGTCGCTGGGCTCCACCATGTCGTAGCTCGTGGCCTGGGTCGACTTCACGTTGACGATGGCCGAGTACCCGCTGTCGAGCTTGAGCTTGCCGCTGGAGCCGCCGCCGGTGTGGCAGCCCTTGCAGCTCGCGTTCCAGATCGGCTGGATGTCGACGTCGTGGGTGTAGGTGTAGCTCACCTCGTCGATGTCGCCGTCGCAGTCGTTGTCGACCCGATCCGTGACCTCAGTGGCGGCGGGGCTGATCTTGGGGTCGGAGTCGTCGCAGTCGTCCGACGTGGTGGAGTACCCAGAGGGCTGGTCACAGGCCTTCGTGGAGCTGCCGCTGCTTGAGCTGGTGCTGGTACCGTAGCCGTCGTTGTCTTTGTCGACGTAGAAGGTGCTGGTGCCGGTGACGCTGGAGTCGGCGTCGTCCACGAGGCCGTCGCAGTCCTCGTCGGTGTCTTTGGTGTCGCAGACCTCCGTGGCCTTGGGGTTCACCGCGCGGTTGCTGTCGTCGCAGTCCGTGGGGTCGGAGACGTAGCCGCTGGGCGCCGAGCAGGCCTCGCTGGAGCTCTTGCGGTCGCCGTAGCCGTCGCCGTCGCCGTCCTCATAAAACGTGGAGGTGACGCCCTCATCGATGTCGCCGTCGCAGTTGTTGTCGAGGGAGTCGCAGGTCTCCTTCGCGCTCGGGTTCACCGACTTGTTCGTGTCGTTGCACTCCTCACACGCCGCGAAGCCGTCGCCGTCCGCGTCGGCGAAGCCCGTCGATCCATCGCAGTTGTAGTCCGTGGGGTCGGTGCAGTCGTCCTCCAACGCGCCAGGGTTGAAGCTGGCGTCGCCGTCGTCGCAGTCCCCGGCCTCCTCGACGTAGCCCTCGGGGGCGGTGCAGGCCTCGGTGGTGGTGGCGTCGTCGCCGAAGCCGTCGCCGTCGGAGTCCGCGTAGAACGTGCTGCCGCCGCCGCTGCCCTCGGGGTCCACGAGGCCGTCGCAGTCGTTGTCCGCGCCGTCACAGACCTCGTCAGCGCCGGGGTTCACCGTGTCGTCACCGTCGTTGCAGTCCGCGCCCTTCGCGTAGCCGTCGCCGTCGAGGTCGTCATCGGGGCTCGTGGCGTCGCAGTCGTCGTCAACGCCGTTGTAGGGCGTCTCCGAGGCGCCAGGGTTGACCGCGGCGTTGTTGTCGTCGCAGTCGCCCTCTTCAGCGGTGAAGCCGTCGGCGTCGGCGTCGCCTGCGGGCTCGCCGGTGTCGTCGGTGGCGGTGGAGTCGTCGGTGGCGGTGGAGTCGTCGGTGGTGTCTTTGTCACCGCAGCCGAGCGGCATCAGCGCGACGAGGGCGAGGGCGAGGAGTGAACGAAGGGTCAAGCGGGTCATCTTGATGCTCCAGAGGGTGCGGGCGACGGACGGCGACGGGGGCGACGGGCGCCCCGGGTCACGCCCTCATCAGGGGTTGGCGCCTTCGGTGATCCAGGTCTCGATGGTCGTGAGGTCCGCCGCCGACATCGAGCCGCCCTTGGGCATCGACGCGCCGGAGCCGCCCGCGGCGACGTGGGTGTTCTTGAGCTTGAGCCAGAGGTAGCTGGTGTTCGGGTCGCCGGGCTCGATGAGGTCCATCTTGCTGAGCTGGGACGAGGGCTTGTTCACGATGGCCGAGTAGCCGCTGTCGAGCTTGAGCATGCCGCTGGAGCCGCCGCCGGTGTGGCAGCCTTTGCAGCTCGCGTTCCAGATCGGCTGGATGTCCGTGGCGTGGGACTTCTCGGGGTCGGCGTCGGAGTCGGAGTCGGTGTCCGAGTCGGCGTCGGCGTCGCTGTCGGCGTCGGAGTCCGCGTCGCTGTCGGCGTCGGTGTCGGAGTCCGCGTCCGAGTCCGCGTCGGCGTCCCCTTCGGTCTCGGAGTCATCGGCGGCGGAGTCGTCCGCCGTGGAGTCATCCGTGGCGCCGGAGTCGGTGGTGTCTTTGTCACCGCAGCCGAGGCTCAGGGTGAAGGACAGCGTCGTGAGCAGGAACAGGCGAAGGGTCGAGGTCATTGTGGTCTCCTCAGAGGTAAGCCGCACCACCTTAGTCCCGACGCCTTGGGGGTCGCAACCCGAAGGTCAAACTCACGTCAAGGACGGGTCGGGCGAGCGGCGCCGTCGGGCCGCCGAAGGGGCGCCTTCACCGCGTCGAGGGCCGCGCGGGCCCGGGCGGTCTCGGCCTCGGCGGCGGCGGTGAGGCGCTCTAGTTCGGCCAGGGCCTCGGCCTCGGTGAGCTCTCCGGCGCGCAGGCGCGCGGCGACGCCCTCGGCCTCGGCGGCGTGGCGGGCGGCGGCCTCGCTCGCGGTGACCACGGCGGGCAGGGCCTCGACGGCCTCGGCGGCGGGGCTGCCAGGGCTAGGCGGCTCGTTGACGCCGACGGCACAGCCCGCCCACACGACGACGAGCCCCCAGGCCAGCCGGGCCGGGGTAGACTGTCGGAGTCCTGAAGAGGAGAGTGCCATGCCCCTCGTAGAGTACTCCTGCGCGCGCTGCGGCGCGGTGATCGAGGTGATCCAGCGCCACGGGCAGGCCGACGTGGCGCGCTGCGGCGAGGACTGCGCCTTGGGCTACGACGGCGACGGCGCGCTCACCCGGCGCGTCTCGACCTTCGGCGGGCACATCCACGGCGCGGCGTCTCGGGCGCGGTCGAGCCTGGAGTCCGCCCAGGCCCAATCTCAGGCTGAGGCGTGCGGCACCTGCGGAGAAGCGCCGGGCTCATGCCAAAACTGAGCGCCTTGGCCCTCGGGCTCCTCGTCCCGCTGATCGCCGCCTGCGCCGACCCCAGCGAGGCCGCGCGGCTCACCCAGGCCCTCGACCCGGCCACGCCGATCCACCAGGGCCTCGCCTTGTGCCGCACCCTGTCCGACCCCACCCAGCTCGGCCAGTGTGGGGTGCAGGTGCTCGATCGTAAGGCGGATCTCGGCGAAGGGGACTGCGTGGCCTTGGGCCAAGGGGTGTGGCTCGACGAGTGCCGGTTCAACGTCGCCGAGCGCCTCGCCGCGCGGGGTGAGGTGCCCGCCGCCACGGAGATCTGCGATCGCATCCGCTTCTCCCGGCCCTGCAACTTCCACCTCGTCCGTGAACAAGCCCGGCGCTCGGTGGATGAGGCCCCGACGATCGCCGAGGCGCGGATCGCCTTGTTCGGCCAGGCGAGCATCGCGCCCGACGCCGCGCGGCTGTTCTGGGGAGAGCGCTTCCGCGCCACGCAGCTCTTGGGGCGCTCCGCCGACGTGGCGACCTGCGCGGACCTCGCCGACCCAGGCCCCTGCCGCGAGGCCTTCATGTCGATGTGGGACCGCGCCGTGCAGGCCGTCAGCCGCGAACAAGCCTGCGCGCGGCTGCGCTTGGGCAACCCCTTGTTGACCATGGGCAACGGCGCGCCCAGCTTCTTGCCCGCGCCGGAGACCCTCGCGGCCTTGCTCGCGACCTGCCCGGCCCCAGCGTCCCCCTGAGCGCGCGCGGCGGCTGGCGAGGGGGAGGCGACCCCGATAGGGAGGCGCCTTGACCAACCGCTGAGAGCCGCCATGTCGTCATCGCCCCCAGGCCCCCAGAGCGCGCCGTCGCTGATCACCCAGCTCGTCCGGGAGGCCGCCCTCGCCGCGGGCTACACCGCTGAAGAGCTGGAGCCCGCCGCCCCCACCCGCGACGCCGCCCACGGCGACTACCAGTCGAACAGCGCCTTCCGCATCGCCAAGGCCAACAAGCAGAACCCCCGCGCCGTGGCCCAGGCCATCGTCGAGCGCCTGCCCGCCCACGCCGCCGTGCGCGCCGTGTCCATCGCCGGGCCGGGCTTCATCAACTTCACCTTGAACGACGCCTGGTTAGGCGCCCAGCTCGTCGCCTAGTGCGAAGACCCCCACCTCGGCCTCGCCCAGCGCCAGGGCCGGGTGGTCATCGACTACTCCAGCCCCAACGTCGCCAAACGGATGCACGTCGGCCACCTGCGCTCGACGGTGATCGGCGCGGCCTTGCACCACATGGCGCGCTTCGTGGGCTACGAGGTCATCGCCGACAACCACATCGGCGACTGGGGCACGCAGTTCGGCAAGCTCATCGTCGCCTGGCGCGGCTGGCTCGACGCGGCGGCGTATGAGGCCGACCCCATCGGCGAGCTGCAGCGCATCTACGCGGACTTTGAGGTCCGGGCCGAGGCCGATCCCTCCCTCGCCGACCAAGCGCGCCACGAGACCGCCAAGCTCCAGGCCGGGGATCCCGACAATCGTGCCCTGTGGCGCCAGTTCATCGAGGTCTCCCTCCAAGAGTTCAACCAGCTCTACGCCCGCCTGGGCATTCAGTTTGATGAGGTGCTCGGGGAGAGCGCCTACAACGACATGCTCCAGCCGCTGGTCGAGTCGCTTCTGGCCTCGGGCGTGGCCCAGGTGAGCGACGGCGCCGTGGTGATCCCCTTTGAGGACGCCGACGGCCCCGGCCTCGCCAAGGCGCCGATGCTCATCCGCAAGCGCGACGGCGCGGCGCTGTACGGCACCACGGACCTGGCCACCGCCCGGTATCGCCTCGACCGCTGGGCCCCCACGCGGATCATCTACGTCACCGACACCCGCCAGCAGTTTCATTTCCAGCAGCTCTTCGCGGCCTGCAAGAAGCTCGGCTGGACGCAGGCCGAGCTGGTTCACTGCTGGTTTGGCCTCTTGAGCATGCCTGAAGGCACGATGTCGTCTCGCAAAGGCAACGTCATCAACCTCAAGGATCTGCTCGATGAGGCCGCGCGCCACGCCCGGGAGCTGGTGGATCAGAAGTCGCCGAACCTCAGCGAGGAAGAGCGCGCCAAGATCGCTGAAGCCGTCGGCGTCGCCGCCGTGCGCTACGCCGATCTCTCCCAGAACCCCCAGTCCGACGTCACGTTTCGCTGGGAGAAGATGCTCACCCTGGACGGCAACACCGCGCCGTTTCTGATGTACAGCTACGCGCGCTGCCGGAGCCTCCAGGCCAAAGGTGGCATCACGGCCTGGACGCTCGCGCCGTTCACCCCCGTCGAGCCCGTCGAGCGGGAGCTGACGATCGCCCTGACCCGGCTCAACGAGGTGATCGTGAGCGCCATCGACGGCAGCCGCCCAAACACCTTGTGCGACTACCTCTTTCAGCTCGCCGGGCTCATCAACCGCTACTACCACGACCTGCCCGTGCTCACCGCCGCGCCCGAGGATCGTGCCCGCCGCCTCACCGTGATCGAGGCCAGCGCCCGGGTGCTCGGCCAAGGGCTCAAGCTCTTGGGCATTCAGCCCCTGGATCGGATGTGAGCGGCGGGGTGAGGTTGACTCTCCGGCTGGGTTGTGAGAGACTTGGTCAATACGCCCTTCGCGTCCGCGTCTCCTGCTGGTCGCCCGCTGAACGTTCTTGAGGATGGAGATGAGCGCGCCCAACACCACGCCCAGCACCCAGGCCCCCGGCGCCCAATCCCCTGGCGGTGAGTCCATCGTCACGGATCGGCTGGGGCGCTACCGGCTCATCCGCTGCGTCTCGACGGGCGGCATGGCGCGGGTGTACGAGGCCCGGCGCGAGAGCCTCGCGGGCGTCGCGCCGAAGGTGGCGATCAAGGTCATCCTCCCCGAGCACGCGAACGACGCCAAGTTCCAGCAGCTCTTCCTGAACGAGGCGCGCATCGGGGCGATGCTCCAGCACCAGAACGTGGTGCAGATCCAAGACTTCGACCGCGAAGGCGACGTCTTCTACATCGTGATGGACTTCGTCGAGGGCCTCACCTTCCGACGCGCCATCTCCCACTGCAAACGAAACGGCCTGCAGATCCCCCTGGCCGTCATCGCTGAGCTCGGCCGCCAGATCTGCGAGGGCCTGCACTACGCCCACTCCATCCGCGACGAGCGCGGCGGGGCCCTGCACCTCGTGCACCGCGACGTGAAGCCCTCCAACCTCATCCTCAACCCGCAGGGTGTGGTGAAGGTGCTCGACTTCGGCATCTCCAAGGCGCTGAACGCCGACGAGACGCGCGGCGCGGTGAAGGGCACCTGGGGCTACATGTCCCCCGAGCAGGCCAGCGGCGCTGAGGTGAGCGCCCGGGCCGACCAGTACGGCGTCGCGGCGGTGCTCTATGAGCTGGCGATGCTGCAGCCGCTCTTCCCCGAGAAAGAGCCTCGGGTGCTCCGCGCGCTCATGGAGCAAGACGAGGGCGCCCGCCGCGCCAACCGGCTCATGGGGGCCTATGGCGCCTTGGCCCCGGTGCTCGTGCGCGCGCTCCAGCGGGATCCCTACGCCCGGCACGAGACGGCGATGACCCTGGCCCAGGATCTCGCCCGGCTGGTGCCCGACCCGGTGCTCGCCCGCGACCAGGTGCTGCAGTTCCAGTCGTCGCTCTTGGCCCTCGATCGCCTGCGCAAAGAGCGCCCGGGCCAGAACGTCGCGGCC
>JBEAVX010000574.1:0-7630 GCA_041160755.1 Pseudomonadota bacterium | reverse complement strand
CCGTGGGCTGGTCAGCGCCGCGCCGTCACAACGCTCGGCGGCGACGTTCACCGCGCCTCCGGCCTCGACTGTGTCGAGTGTCCGCGCCGCCGCGCCGCGTGGCGCCTCGGTGCTCGCGCCGTCGGGTCGGTTTGAGCCTGTCGCGTCGGTTCGTTCCGACGCTCGGGCCGAGGTGAGCGCCGTCGGAGATCGTCCGTCGGGCGCGAGCTGGGCGTCAGAGCGCGCTGTCGCCGCGCCGCGCGGGGAGCGCTCTACGCTTCGCCGCGTCACGCCACCCTCTGCCTCCGAGGCCGTGCTCATCCGCCCGGATCAGCCCGTCGCTGATCAAGAGGCCGCCAGCGAGCAGCGGATCGTGAAGGGCTGGGGTCGCGCGCCCAAGCAGAGCGCCACGCCCCGCGTCGCCCGTGCGGAGGCCGTTCAGGCGCCGGATGGTCGGTTTATGCCCGCCTCCGAGCTGAAGACGCAGAGCGCCGCTCGGCGCCCCCGCGCCGCGGCTGCGGCGGCCCAGGCCGTTCGTGGCGTCGCGGCCGCTGAGCTCGTGCTGCCCCAGGCCCCGCCTGTGCGGGTGGAGCGGGATCGTGCCGCCGCCGCGGACGATCTGTTCGATCTCGGCTTCGGCGGTGAGGACCGCGAGACCCGTCAGCGCGCTGAGCGCGCCGAGCGTGCCGAGCGTCCGTCGTCGGTCTCTGCCGCCCAGGGTCGCGCCGAGCCGCGCCGCGTGTCTGCGGTCGCCGCCGCCGCGCCTCCGGTCGCCGCGCCGTCGTCTGCGGCCTCTGGGCCCCGTGGTTGAGCGGATCGGTGAGCGCCTCAGCGGTGCTGGCTGGGCGAGCGCTCGGCTAGAGAGCGTCGGCGCCCCCGACGCCGCGCGTCGCCCCTCGCTCGTGCCTCGGCTCTCGCCGCCCTCTCCCGTCGTGCTCGTCGCCCGCTCCGAGGAGGAGGCGGCTGAGCTGGTTGAGGAGGCGCAGCGCGCGATGCCCCGCGCCCAGGTCTCCCTGGATCGTCGGGCCTCGGGCGGCTCGGCCACGGCCACGGCGGCCTTGCCCCGTGAGCTTCGGTCGGTGATGCGCTCGGCGACGCTCTCTGCGGCCGCGCGCGCGGATGAGAGCCCGGTGAAGGGTTACTCCGCGCTCCGTGCGCTGCTCGGCGGGATGAGCGGCCTCGGCGCCGAGCGCGCGCCGAGCGGTCCGGCGGCGTATGCGCGGGTTCGTGCCCCTGAGCTCACCCTGCCCGCGCCTTCGCCCACGGCGCCTTCGCCCACGGCGACGGCGTCTTCTGCCGCTGCTTCCTCCGCTCCGGCGGGTCGCGCCGTGGTCGCGGTTCGTGCGCCTCGCGCGCGCGCCCCGATGACCGCTTGGCGTGGTGTCGCCGCCGCCCGTGGCGCCGACGGTCGGTTCAGCGCCGCCCGTGGCCCCGCCGCGCGCAGCTTCGCCGCCGCCACGCCCAGCCGATTGGCGGACACGCAGAGCGTCGCCGCGCCGCCTCGGTTCGCCTCCGCGCTCAGCCCCTCGGCGTTCTCGTTCCCCGAGGCCGCCGCTGAGCAGGCCGCAGAGTCGGCGTCTGCCACGTCGTCCCCGATGTTGGCCTCGCGGCCGACGGACTGGGCGGGCGCTCGCGCCGAGGTCGGTCACTCCACGGGTTTCCGTGGGGCTTACGCCTCGGACGACGCCCCGATGATGGAGCCCGCGCGCCACACCACCCGGGACACCGTGGCCGCCACGGCGCTTCGCGGCGCCTTCTCCGAGGCCGGTCGGGTCCCCGGCGAGCGCGTCTCCAACGCCGCGACCGCCGCGACCTCCGCGCCGCGCAACCTGCCCTCAGCGCTCTCTTCGATGACCCTGCCCCGGGCCAACGACGAGGCCGCCGCAGAGAGCGTCGCCTCAGGCGGCGCGACCTCGGGCGGTCAGCCCGGCGTCGCTCGCGCGGCGCGCAACGCCCGGCCCGATCTGTACCGCACGCTCGGCGGCCTCTGGTCCGGCGCGGCGATGCCTGAGCTCCCCGCTTGGGCGGATCGCAGCGTCACCCCCAGCCGGGTTCGCTCCGTGGGTGAGCTCATCGACGGCCTGGTCGGCGCCCGGGATCCCGAGCAGATCATCAAGGTCATCTTGCAAGACGGCGGTCGGGTGCGCCCGAGCATGGGCCTGCCCGCCCCCATCGTCGAGGTCATCCAGCAGATTCGTGGCCAGGCCGATCGGGTGGAGCAGGGCGCGATGCGCGCCGCCGCCCAGGCCAGCGCCGAGGGTGGCGGCGCCGCCGCCGGAGCGCCGCTGCTCCGGGGTCGCGGTCGCGCTCGGTCCAGCGCCAAGGTCGTCCGTGGCTTCACCGGCCTCAACCGGTCGGCCTCGACCGCCAACGCCATGCAGGGCGTCGGCGACGACAAGATGATGAAGCTGGTCAAGAAGCTGCAGTCCCTCATCCATCTCGCCGAGAACCAGCGTGGTCTCTCTGACGCCCAGCGTCAGGTCCGCCTGGCCGCGGCGGACGCGCCGAGCGCGCGGGCCACAGATGGCGCTGGGGACAAGGGCGCCGCAGAGGCGGCCGCCAAGCAGAATGTGGACATCGAGGCGCTCGCCCGCGAGGTCCTCGAGACGGTCAACCGCGAGCTCGAACTGCGCCGTGAGCGGCGTCCGGAAGATTCCGAAGGAGGCTCAGATGTCTGGTGGTAAGGCTACATTTCAGGATCTCGAGGGCGGCGGCACCTTCACGGTGCAGTACAACCCCAAAGAGTTCAAGGCGGACAAGTCGGTCTCTTGGAAGGAGCACGACGATCAAGGCCAGGGCAAGGCGCCCCTAGAGTTCCAGAAGGGCGGCCCCTTGGTCGTCACGATGGACCTCTACTTTGACACCACGAACGAGGGCAACTCGGACGTGCGTGGCAAGTGGGTCAACAAGCTCCTGTACTTGACCAACCCGCTGATCCCCGATCAGAACGACACCAAGAAGAAGCGCCCGCCCAAGGTGAAGTTCACCTGGGGTGGCTTCAACGTCACCTGTGTCGTCGAGTCGGTGAACACGACCTACCTCATGTTCTCCGAGGGCGGAAACCCCGTGCGCGCGCGCTGCACGGTGAAGCTCAAGGAGTACGAGGTCAAGGACTTCGAGGCTGGCTCCGGCGGCTCGCACATCGCGGGCACGAAGGTCAAGCTGGTGACGTCGTCCGGCGGCACGGCGAGCTCCATCGCCGCGGCGAACGGCATCTCGACGGCGGCGCTCCTCGCGGCGAACCCGTCGATCTCCGATCCGATGGACGTGCCCGCGGGCATGACCCTCAACATCAGCGGGAGCGTCGGCGGCTTCAGCGCCGGGGCCTCCTTCAGCTTCGGCTTCTAGACCTCTGACGTCGAAGGACGGTGCAACATGAGCGGTTCGACCAGGTCCGGCGCGGCCGGATTTGAGATCGACCTCGGTGGTACACAGATCACCCAGGTCGAAGGCGACGGTGTCGAGATGCTGGTCGTCGAGGACCATGTCGATATGCTCGACATGTTCTCCTTACGCATGGGCGGCACCTCGGGTCAGCCCAAGTGGAGCGGCTTTAAGGAGGGCCAAGACGTGACGGTGAAGGTCGGCAAGAAGACCAAGCCGATCTTCGTCGGGCAGACCATCTCGACCGAGCCTGGTTACCAGGTCGAGGGCATCTCCAGCATCAACATCCGCGCGATGGACAAGATGCACATCCTCGGGCGTGGTCGTGAGACCCGCTTCTTCGAGGACATGAAGGACTCGGACGTCGTCTCGAAGGTCGCTGGCGAGAAGGGCCTGCCCATCGGCTCCATCGAGGCGACCGAAGAGACGCACCCCTACATCCTTCAGCGCAACGAGTCGAACATCGCCTTCCTCAAGCGGCTCGCCGCGCGCAACAACTACCTGTTGCGGATGGAAGACGGAAAGCTGGCGTTCAAGAAGGCCACCTTCTCCGGCTCGGTCTTCACCTTGAAGATGGGCGACAACCTGCGCTCGCTCAAGGTCTCCTTCAACACCCAAGACATGGTGCAGAAGGTGATCGTGCGCGGCTGGGACATCATGAAGAAGGAGACGATCATCGGCGAGGCCGGCACGGGGGACATCACCCAGATCGGCGGCGGCGAGCTCGGCGCCACCCTCGCCGGGCAGTTCGGCGACTCCACGGCCTACATCACCGACGTGCCCGTGTCCTCCCAGGCCCAGGCCAAGGCGATGGCCATCGCCGAGATCAACCGCATCGCGCGCGGCTTCTGCCGTGGCTCGGCGACGATCCAGGGCAACGAGGACGTGCGCGCCGGGAAGGTCGTCACCATCGAGGGCCTGCAGCCGGGTGTGAACGGTGAGGTCTACATCCTCGCCAGCCGCCACATCGTCAGCGCGCGCAGCGGCTACACCACGGAGTTCTCCTTCTGCGCCACGAACAAAGGCGGCTGAGCGGGCACGCCGCGCCGCCGTCGATCGACGGCGCGCCGCGCACCCCGCCTCAAAAGTGACCCTGCGGATCGGTCAGGGGCGCTCAGAGCGGGCCGGAGGGCATCATTCGAGCGGGCAGGCACAACAGGGCCTCCCCGCTCGCTTCATTTTGGCTAAAGTGCTCCCGTGCGAACGTTGTCGTCGCGCGACGCAGCAGGAGCGGCAGGTCCAATGAATCCTCGGAAAGGAACGCTCGGGCAGGGCTGGTCATTTCCTTTCGGGTTTGACTCGGCGAACGGGCAGGTGGCGCTCAGCAGTGATGAACAAAACATCCGCGAGTGCATCGGCATCATCCTGAGCACCCGGCCTGGTGAGCGGCAGATGATGCCGTCCTTTGGCTGCCGCATCCATGAGCTGCTCTTCGCGCCGAACACCGCCGGCACCGCCACCTTGGTCTCTCACCACGTCTCCGAGGCGCTCATGCGCTGGGAGCCGCGGATCGAGGTGATCGACGTGAAGTCGTTCCCAGAGAGCAACGGCTCGCTTCGGGTGCAGGTGGACTACGTCGTCAACGCGACGAACAGCCGCCAGTCCGTCTCTACGAACATCTCCAACGGAAGCAGGTAGCCCCTCATGCCCATCAAGCCACCCAACCTCGACGATCGGCGCTACGAGAACATCGTCAGCGAGGCGCGGGCCTTGATCCCCCAGTATTGCCCGGAGTGGACCAACCTCGGCGACGCCGATCCGGGCATGACCCTCGTCCAGCTCTTCGCCTGGATGACGGAGATGACGATCTACCGGCTCAACCGTGTGCCGGACAAGACCTACATCCACTTCTTGAACTTCATCGGCGAGGAGCGCCGCCCGGCGCGGCCCTCTGTGGCCCCGGTCACCTTCGACCTGCGCGCTGAGGGCGCCTTGGTCGAGATCCCGGCGTTCACCAAGGTCTCGACCCGCCAGCGCGAGGACCGCCCGGCGCTCGACTACCTGCTCAGCCAAGGCATCACGGTTCACTCCTCGACGGTGAGCCGGGTGATCGCCGTGCGCGGCGGCCAGCGCCCCGCGGTGCGGGAGATCCCCTACACGCTCTTGGCGAACAACAAGAACGCGCTCAGCTTCGCGGGCGGCCGGGGTGTGTCGCTGTTTGAGCTCGACCCCGAGGTCGCGGGCTCCGACGCCTACACCCCGCACCAGTTCCTCTACGTCGGCCACGACGACTTCCGCCTGATGAACATCGACCCCGAGAGCGGTCGAAAGCTCGGCCGCTTCCGGATGCGGCGCGGCGGCCCCTCGACGGACAACCTCTCCATCGTCTCGTTCTTCCGCTGGGAGTACCCCACGGCGGAGGGCTGGAAGCCCGTCCAGACGGACGTGGAGGCTGAGGAGTCGCTCGGGATGCCCGAGCAGAACATCGTCTCGGCCTTGCCCGGCATCGTGCCCCTCGACCGCTTCGGCGTCGGTGAGCTGAGCTTCTTGTTGCCCGAGAGCGTGCGCAGCCAGCAGTGGTGGGTGCGTGGCCAGCTCGACTACGAGCGCTGGCTCGCCAGCCGCATGAAGGAAGATCTCGAGATCTCCTGGCAAGACGACCGTGGCGGCGAGAAGCGCGCGGTCAACAACTGGGACGTGCGAAACGCCGGGCGCAACCTGGAGTTTTTGCTCCAAGACCTCCCGCCGATTCGCGGCGGCTGGACGCTGCGCTTCGCGATGGTCGACCGCAGCCTGCCCGCCGGTCGCACCCAGTACCTCCCGCGGTATCGCTGGTATTACCGGCGCGGCGAGACCTGGGAGGAGGTGCCCCGGGAGCGTGTGCGTATGATCGGCACCGAGGTGCTGCTCACCGGGCCGCTCACCGACATGGCGACGGACGGCTTCAACCTGCGCGCTGAGCGGGTCGAGACGGTCCACGTCCGGGGCTTCGTGCCCGAGCTTGAGCTCGACCTCTCGTGGCAGAAGCCCGTCGAGCTCGACATGTTCATGGGCGACGACCCGCGCCGCGTCGAGCGGATGCTCAACGACGAGTCGCCCTGGTCGCCGTTCCAGATGGCGTCGATCTTGCCGCCGACCTTGGGCCGCAAGTGGTGGGTGGGCTCGGACCTCTTCGAGAACCGCCGCCAGGCGCCGATCCTCCTGGAGATCGAGATCGGCTTCGAGATGAACGGCACGCCGATCCCCGAGCCGGTGAACGACTACCTCCTCCAGCTCACCTACCGCGCTGAAGACTCTTGGCGTGTGGTGCACAGCCCCGACAAGATCTACACCGGCTTCACCTTCGGCACCGTAGACCCTGAAGGCGCCAAGAAGGCCGGTCGGCGCCGGGTGCGCATCGTGCTCGACCCCAAAGAGCAGCTCAAGGGCCTCGCCCGGCACGAGCTCTCCAAGATCGAGACGACCTGGCTGCGGTTTGAGCTCATCAAGGCCAACTTGATGGGCCAAGACGACAAGAAGCAGCCGCACCCGATCATCCCGCGCATCTACGGCATCCGCCTCGGCGTGGACAAGACGCTCGGCGACGGCACCTACGACCAGCCGATGCCCAGCCCGCGCATGGCCCAGCTCGATCACCGCGAGCACAACCGCCGCCTCACGCGCTGCTTGACCCGGGCCGCCGGTCGCCTCTACGAGAGCTACCCCTACTTCCCGTTCATCGACCTCGACGACGACAACCTCGCGCTGTACATCCAGCTCGATCGTCCGCTGCCCCGCGGTCGGCGCCACGCCATCCACTTCCGCTGCCGCGGCGAGGCGTTTCTGCCCGAGGGTGTGCGGGTGGACTGGGAGCTTCTGGAGGCCAAGCCCGGCCAACGCACGGGCTGGCGTCGTCTGCTCTCCAGCGGAGACCCAGCCACGGCCGGGGTGAAGGTGTACGACCTCACGCGCACGGGTGAGCTGGAGTTCGCCTTCCCCGAGGTGCCGGAGATCCCGCCCGACGGCTTCTGGCTGCGCGGCCGCTTCGGGATGCCCTCGGGCTCGAAGACCGACACCTTGCCGACGCTCCCGCCGGTCACCCACCTCATGCTCAACACCGTGGAGGCCGTGAACCTGCACGCGGTCACCAACGAGCGCTTCTCGGGCCTCGGCGTGCCGAACCAGGCCGTCGAGCTGCTGCGCCCGCCGATCTTCCTGCACCCCCGCGAGAACGACAAGGCCGTCTTCCCGCGCCCGGAGCTGTTCAACGACATCACCCTCGTCGTCGAGAACGCCGCCGGGGTCAAAGAGCGCTGGACGCTCTTGCGCGAGGGCAACTTCTTGACCT
>JBEAVX010000568.1:0-2722 GCA_041160755.1 Pseudomonadota bacterium | reverse complement strand
TGCGTGAGCTGAACACCGAGGCCGAGTCGCGTGTCATGCGCAGCAACGTCGAGGTTGTTCTCTGTCACCGCTTCGGCGCCCTCACGCCCGAGCAAACGGCGCGTCTTCAAGCCGCCTCTCTCGACACGCTCAGCCGCTGGTTCAACGCCTCGTTGACCCCGCCCTCCATCGACGCCGTGCTCGTCGACTGACCGAACACGTTCACTGAACGTGTTTATTGAACACAGGGCGCCGCTTGTCCGCCCAGCCGCCGGTGCTCCGCGCAGCCCTCCGCCGCCTTCATCTCGTCGCCCATCGCCTGGGCCAAGGCCGCCTTCCTCGCCCAGAGGGTCGCCTGGTTGGGGTCCAGGGACAAGGAGCGCTCCACGGCGGTCATCGCCTCGGGCAGACGACCGAGCTGGGCCAAGGCCCCAGCGAAGTTCGCCCACAGGGCGGCGTCATCGCTGAGCACCCGCGCGGCCTGGGCGTAGTCCGACGCCGCCCCGGGCACGTCGCCCAAGGCGTGGCGCAAGAGCGCACGATCGTAGAGCTCGGGGCCCAAGGTGAGCGTTCGTGCGGTGAGGGCGCTGACGATCGTGCGGGCGTCGTCCACGCGGCCGAGGCTGAGCGCGACCTGGGCCCACAGCGCCAGCACCTCGGGGCGGGTGTCCGTCGCGGCGCCGCGTCCTGCGGCCAAGAACGCCGCCAGGCCCTCGGCGGCGCGGGGGTCGCCTGCCCGGGCCATCACCGCCGCCGCCCGGGCCTGCACCTCCTCGTCCGCCGGGAACAGGCTCGCGGCCTCGATGGCCAAGGCGGCGGCCTCGGGGTGATTGAGCTCCAAGAGCAAGGGCACGCCCCGGGCCCACAGGCTCAAGGCCCGGGGGTGCTCCCGCAGCACACGCACGAGGAGGTCTGGGTCCAGGCGCCGTTGGCTCGGCGAGAGGCTGAGCTGGTCGTGCACGGCGAGGAGGTCCAAGGAGTCGTACAGGTCGCCGCCGGTCTCCTCGACCCCGGCGTCGACGTAGCCGAGCTGGCTCAGGAGCGCCTGGGTCTCGGCGTCGAGGGCCTGGGGGCCCACGGCGGCCAGCGGCCCAGTGTGGGCCTCGACATAGGCCGTGAGCGCCGCTTGGGTCCGCGCCAGATCCTCCGGGCGCTCGGCGGACACGTCACGCAGCTCTTGGGGATCGGCGCTGAGGTCATAGAGGCGATCCCGCCCGCTGCGCACCACCCGCAGCTCGCCCACCCGCAGGGCCGAGATCGGCGTGAGGCCGAGGCTCTCCTGGGCGGTGACGCTCTCGCCGTACACCGGGCGCGGCGCGTCGGGGCCGTCCTCCCACAGCGGACGTAGGCTCTCCCCTTGGCCGAGCGCGCCGAGGCCCAGCAGGTCGAGGATCGTCGGCGCGACGTCGATCAGCCGCGCGTCACCGCCGACGGCGCCGCCGTTGGGCACCCCCGGCCCGGCGATCACCAGCGGCACCCGGGTCGTCGCGTCGTGAACGAACCAGCCGTGGGTCGCCTCGCCGTGCTCACCCAAGCTCTCGCCGTGGTCGGCGGTGACCACCACGAGCAGCTCGTCCTCGCCGCCCAGGGCCGTGAGCAGGCGCCCCAACGCCGCGTCCGTCGCCCGAATCTCGGCGGTGTAGGCGGACTCTCCGGGGCGCGTCGGCGTGATCCAGGGCTGGTGCGGATCATAGAAGTGAACCCACAGAAACCAGGGCTCGGGCAGAGGCTCGGCGAGGGCGGCCTGAATCACCGCCTCGGCGTCGCGCTCGGGGAAGGTCGTCGCGGCCTGGCTGCGCTGGGTGAAGCCGCCCTCGTCATAGCGGTGGAAGCCTTGGTTGAGGCCGAACCGCGCGGCGAGGGGCAAGGAGCCGATGGCGGCGGCGGTGTGGTAACCGGCCTGGGCGAGGCGCTCGGCGAGGGTCTCCACGGCCGGATCGACGACATACACGCCGTTGCTGCGGGCGCCGTGCGCGAGGGGCTCCAGGCCGCTGAGCAGGCTCGCGTGGGCGGGCAAGGTGAGCGGCACCGGGGAGGTCGCGCGCTCAAACCACAGGCCCCGGGCGGCCAAAGCGGCGAGGGTGGGGGTGTGCCCGGCGGGGTCGCTGAGGTTCACCGCGTCGGCCCGGGTGGTGTCGAAGGTCACCAGGAGCACGTTCGGTCGGTCGGGCGCCCCGCAGCCGACGAGCTGGGCGAGGGTGAAGAGGGCGAAGGCGAGGCGCCTTGTTGGGAGGGGGGCGTGCATCACGACGAGGATACCCGAGGGGGACCGCCTTGGGTGTCGAAGACCGGCAGGCAGATTTGGTGACCATTCGTGACACCTGACGTTTTGCGGCACCCCCGGTGACGTTTGTGGGCAGGCGGTGTTGATCCACAGCGACTCCAAAAACGCAAACGATCTCTGTCCGTTCCGCCGCTACACACCCTCCGAGGCGATCGGGTCGGCGGGGCCTCGGCTGAGCATCGGTTGGCACACCCCTTGCACTTGGTCTTTCCGTCAGAAGGAAACGCACCCCCCACTGACCGCCAGCCTCCACCCACGACCGCACACGCTACGGAGTCTACAATGTCCAAGAAGGGCTTCACCCTCGTCGAGCTCATGATCGTCGTCGCCATCATCGGCATCCTCGCCGCGATCGCGATCCCGAACTTCGTCGAGATGCAATACCGCGCCAAGCGCGCTGAGCTCCCCGCCAACGTTGACGGCATCAAGACCGCCGAGATGGGCTACGACGCCGCGTTC
>JBEAVX010000557.1:0-7361 GCA_041160755.1 Pseudomonadota bacterium | reverse complement strand
GACCTTGACGGTGTCGCCGGGCTGATAGACCTCGTTGTCGGAGATCACCTCGACCTCGACCTTGCGGCCCGCAGGGCTCACCTTGAGCTGGGTGTAGCCAAAGAAGGCCTCGGGCACGCCGCCGCGCGGGTCGAGGGCCGGGGGCGCGCCCTCGACGAGCACCACGCCGACGTAGACGTTGGGCACGGCGTCCTCACCGAGGGGGATCTGCACCGACTCGGCGGCGTCCTTGAGCTGGATGACCTTGCGGGTGAGCACGCCCTCCCGCTCGACGGTGACCAGGGCGTGTAAGCCGGGCTTGGGGGCCTTGATCAAGACGTTCGCCACGTCGCCGGGGCTGTACTCCCGCTTGTCGGCGACCAGCTCGACCTGGTTGGACTCGCCGCGCGCCCAAGACGCCCCGGCGCCGGCGACGTAGAGGCCGTCCTCGCTGATGGCCTGTCGCCCGGCGGCGTCCCGAGCCTTGGCGGTGACGACGTAGTAGCCGCCGCTCGGCGGGGTGAACCGCACGGAGACGGGCTCGTCGTCGCTGGAGACGGTCTGGAGATCGACGACCTCGTCCTTGGGGGTGCTCACCCAGGTCCAGCGGCCGTCCATGTCCTTCTGGCGCACGGTGTCCCAGGTGCGGCGGGCGACCTGGACCTCGACAGGCACGCCGTCTTGGGCTTTGCCCTCGGGGCTCACCGCCACCAGCGCCACGGACGTCTCTTCGCCGGCCACGCCCAAGGAGCTGCGCGGGCGCAGGCCGAGGTACACATCCGCGGGGTGAACGATGACCTCGCGGCGGTTGGCGACGCGCTGCCGGGAGAGGTCGGTCACGACCACCTCGGCCTCCAAGCGCCGGGTGCGCGGGGCCTCCGTAGGCGGGATGGCCAGCTCGATCAAGATCGTCCCGTCGTCGTTGAGCACGCCCTCGCCGCTGCGCAGGGTCTCCGTGGCGTCGTAGCCGCCTTGCCAGAACGCCCGGGCCTCGCTGGCGCCGAAGCGGTACTCCTCAAAGCCGGGGATGGTGGGCTCGGTGGTCATCGCGACGACGGTGTACTTGGCCTTAGCGCCCTTGAGCGGGGAGCCGAACAAGGTGCGGGCCTGGCCGTTGAGGCGCAGGGTGTCGCCGGCGATGAGGCTCTCGGGGCCCGCGACATCGACGCGGAACTCCGGCGCCCGGTAGGCGTAGACCGGCACGTCGACATAGGCCGTGCGCTCTTGGCCATCCGCGGTCACCTCCACGCGGCAGCCGCCGCCGCCGAGGGGCATCTCTTGGGGCAGCGTGAGGTCAAACGCGCCCATCCCGCCGCTGAGCGTGCCCTCGCCGGTGGCGTAGTCCGCGCCGCGCACGTCGCTGCAGGCCCAGGTGTACTCGCCCGCCTCGGGCAGGCTCAGGCCCGTGGCGGTGGCGAGCCGGGCAGAGAAGGCCACATGGGCGGCCTCGCCGGGGCGGTAGACGCCGCGGTCGGCGAAGCTGAACAGGCGCAGATCGGCGGCTTGGTTGGGCTGATCGTAGTTGACGCCATAGCGCCAGAGGCTCACGTCGTCGTTGTCCAGAGAGACGACGGTGAGCGCCCCGGCCTGGCTCTTCACGACGGCGAAGAGGCCCTGGGACCAGCGCGACCAGTCCGGCGGCAGCTCAAAGCGCGCGTCGATGAGTGGATCCGCCGAGGCGCCCTGCTCAAAGAGCTTCACGCCGTCGTCGCCGCCGGTGAACAGGGCCAGAGACGCCCCAGCCTCGGGGGCGCCGGTGGACAGGCTCGTCGCCCACACCGTCGCGCCGTTGGGGCCGAGCTTCACCGTGGCGCCGAGGTCGGTCACCTGCAAGGTGGAGGTGTGGACGTAGGGCTCGTCGTTCCAGCCTTTGTAGTCCGGCGACCAGACCTCGACCCGCAGGATGCCCTTGCCGTCGGCGAGGAAGGGCCGGAGGTCCAAGGTGTCGATGTGGACCGCGTCATCGAGCGCCCGGTCGGTGAACAGGGCGATCTGGGTGGCCTCGTTGAACGGCGCGCCCCCGACCGGGTCGGCGTAGCCCCGCGCGGCGGGACCGACGAGGTCAGCCACGCGCAGGCGGGTGACCTTCGCGTAGAGCGTGCGCAGGTTGCGGCTGCGCAGGGGCAGCTCAGGCGGGTTGTTCGCCGGGTAGACCTGGGTGCCCTGGGGGGCGTGGACCATCGGCGCGTAGTGGCCCGTGGTGAAGGTCCAGGACGTCGGCGTGGTGGTGGTCTGCCCGTAGGTGTCGGTGACCCCGGCCGCGACGGTGACGGTGTAGGTCGTCATCGGGGCGAGGCGCAGGCCGTAGTACCAGCTCCGCGAGGTGTAGCCCTCGGCGGGGCGGAGGCCGTCGGGCGGCGCGGGGGTGATGGTGAGGCGCTTGTTGATCTCTTCGCCATCGGTGCTCGTGGCCAAGGCCAGGCGGATGGCGCTGTAGGGGTCGACGTCGCTGCCCGTGGGGCCCTCGACGGTGAGCTTGGGCGGCGGGATGGTCCGCAGCTTGATCACCGTGTCTGCCGCGAGGCCCAAGGTGCCTTCGGCCCCGCGCAGCCCGGCGGGCAAGGTGAGGGTGTAGGCCGTGTCCTTTTGGAACGGGGCCCGCACCTCGACGGCGCGCCGCAGATCGTCGGGCAGGCGGCGGGGGTCGTCGTCCTTCTTGCTGACCGCGCTCACCTTCACGGCCAAGGCCGCGCCGCGCTCGGGGCGCACGACGAGCCCCGCCTGAATCACCGCCGGATCGACGGGCTGGTTGAACACGAGGGTGACCGGGGCGTCGGGGGCGAGCTCGTCGCTGCCGTCGGAGGGCACGCTGCGCTTGAGGTCCGGGCGCTCGGTCGAGAAGCGGAAGGTGAGCTCTTTGGAGAGCGTGGAGCCGTCGACGGCGGCGACCCCGGCCGGAACGGTGCAGACGACCTCGCTGGCGTTGGGGAAGGCGCCGCTCGTGGGCAGCCACACCGCCGTAGACGTGCCCGCCCAGCGCGCGCGGCCCTCGACGTTGGGGCCGCAGGTCAGCGGCGGGGTGGCGCCGTCGAGGCCGCTCAAGGCCACCATCGGGCGATCAAAGACGACGACGGCCTGCTCTACGTCGGTCTGGGGGCCTTGGGGGCCGACGAGCACCGGCGCGACGCCCTCCCCGGCGACGTAGCCTTCGGGGGGGCTCAGAAGCCCAGCGCGCAGGGGCCGCGCGTCATCGGCGCCGCCGTCGGAGGAGCCCAAGGTCGTCGGGGCGCCTTGCAGCACCAGGGACGCCAGCTCCGCGTTCACCCCCGCGTTGTCCCGATCCCCACAAGCGAGCGCGAAGAGCATGAGCAGCATCGGCAGACTCCTTCTTTGGCCCTGCCCTATCTCCGCGCTGGATGGCGGGCCAATGGGGGATCGCCCCCGTCAGCCAGCCCGAGGGGGCGAGCGCCTGGGATATGATGGGGGCCACGCACAGGAAGGCGCTCATGCTCGACAACCGCCCTCGCCTGCTCTCCGTCGGCACCGCCAACCCGCCGGACAGCTACTCCCAAGAGGATCTGCTGGCGCGGTTCCCCGTGCCGGATCCCGAGATTCGCGCCATCTTCCGCGCGGCGCACATCCACAAGCGCCACCTGTACTTGCCCCCGGCGGACCCGAACAACGCGCCGTCGGAGACCCAAGGCCAGCTCCTCAAGAAGCACCTGAAGGGGGCGCTGGAGATCGGCCCCCAGGCCGTCGCGGCCTGCCTCGGGCCCTTGGGCCTCACGCCCCGGGACATCGACTACCTCGCTGTCGTCACCACGACGGGCTTCTTGGCGCCGGGGCTCTCGGCGCACATCATCAAGGCCGCGGGCTTTCGGGAGGACTGCTCCCGCCTCGACGTGGTCGGCATGGGCTGCAACGCCGGGCTCAACGGCCTCAACCCCGTGGCGAGCTGGGCGATGGCCAACCCCGGGCGCACGGCGATGATGCTCTGCGTCGAGATCTGCTCGGCGGCGTATGTGTTTGACCGCACCATGCGCACGGCCATCGTGAACAGCCTCTTCGGCGACGGCTCCGCCGCCGTGGTCGTGCGCGCCGACCCCAACGACGAGCGCCGCTTCGCCCCCCGGGTGCTCGCTTTCAACAGCCAGCTCATCCCGTCCGCCATCGACGCCATGCGCTACGACTGGGACGAAGACGCCCACAAGTTCAGCTTCTTTCTGGACCGGGACATCCCCTACGTCGTCGGCGCCTTCGCGGAGCGCCCGGTGAACCGGCTCTTGTCGTCGTTCGGGCTCAAGCGCCGGGACATCGCGCACTGGATCGTGCACTCCGGGGGCAAGAAGGTCGTCGACGCGATCAAGTACAACATCGGGCTCTCTGAGCACGACGTGCGCCACACCTCGTCGGTGCTGCGGGACTTCGGCAACCTCAGCTCGGCGAGCTTCTTGTTCTCGTTCAAGCGGCTGATCGACGAAGGGCAGGTCAAGCGCGGCGACTTCATGGTGATGATGACCATGGGGCCGGGCTCGACGGTGGAGACGGCGCTCTTGCGCTGGTGACCCCTCGGCTTGACCTCGCCTTGACCGCCATCCGTTGTACCCTGGGGCCAGCATGACGCTCCCCCTGACCCAGTGGTGGCCGCTCCTTGTGGGGCCGCTCCTCATCGCCGCGTTCGCGCCTCGGGACGAAGGCGCGGCGGCGCCGTGGCGCACCGGCCCTGAGCTGGCGCGGGCGACGCTGTGCGGCGCGCTGGTCACGGCGATGAGCACCTTGTGGCTCGTGCGGTTCACCTACCCGATCAAGCCCTGGATGGCGTCGGACTTCTATGAGTACTGCGCGACGGTCGGCGCCGCCCGAGACAGCCACACCGGGATGATGTCCGCCCAGCGCTCGGCCTTCACGGCGATGCCGTCGGCCTGGCTCTCGGAGAGCTTCGGCCTCATCGACGGCATGGGCCTCGCGGCGAGCGTCGCGATGTTTGTGCTCGGCGTCGGCCTCTACCTCTGGGGCCGGGCCTTGGGCGGGGTGAGCGCGGGGCTGCTGACGGCGCTCGTCGGCCCGGCCTTCCCGCCGCTGGTCGCGCTGTCGCGAAACCTCTCGTTTTACCCCGAGAGCACGGCGATCTACACCCTGGGCGCGGCCTGTGGGGCCCTGGCGCTCCGGTATCGCACGGCGCCGGCCGTCGTCGCCGGAGCCGTCGGCGCGGGGCTCTGCTTCTTGGTGGACCCACGCGGCCTGTTCTTTGGCCTGCCCGTGCTCTGCGCCACCCTGCTCGCCGCGCTGTGGAATCACCCCCGGCGCTGGCCGCTGAACCTCACGCTGATCGCCTTGGTGATGGTCGTGGCCTGGTTCTCGGGCAAGTCGGCCTACGCCAACGCGCACTCTCTGGAGGGCACCATGGACCTCCGGATGCGCATTCAGGACCGGGGCCTGGCGACCGGGGCGCTGCGACCGCCGTTTATGGCCTACAACCAATACATCTGGGGGCGCTCAGACCCGCTCGGCATCCCGAACACCGTGCGCTGGACGCTGGAGGAGAGCCTCGCGGTGCCCAAGACCACGATGGACGAGCAGACGCTGCGCAACATCGACGCGCTGCTCACGCCGTGGCGGGACGGGCTCTTGGCCTTGGGCGGGCTGGCGCTCTTGGGCCTCACCCGGGGGCCTGAGCGCCTCGCCCGGCTCTTCGCCCTCATCGCCGGGGTGGTGCCCTTCGCCGCCGCGCTCTCCGGCGCGATCACCGTGCAGTTCGCCCGGCCCCACTACCTCGCGAACGCGATGCCGTTCTTCCCGCTCGTCGTCGGGCTCGGCGTCGCGGCCTTGTTGAGCCTGCCGTCGCCGATCTTCGGCGAGGCGCCCGCCGTGGGGCCCCGGTCGTGGGCCCGGCCGCTGGCGGCCTTCGTGCTCGGCCTCGTGTTGACGATGGGCGGCGCCCCGAGCCCGCTCTCCCCCACCGCGGCGTGGCGTGAGCCCTTCCCCCAGGCCGACGACGACATCCGCACCGCCGTTCGCCGGGCCCAGGCCGGGGCCGCGGGGGAGCTCGACCCGATGCGCGCGGGCTGCGTGACCGCGTTGATGGCCGACATGGAGGCGGGACACCCTGTCGGGGGGGAGCTCTTTGGCGGCGTCGCGCCCTGAGCCCCGGCGTGTAAGATTGCCCAGGCTGGGAGCGCGCTCTGCTGAACGCTGGTGACATTGTTGAGGGTCGTTACGTCGTCGAGGCCCCCCTCGGCCAGGGCGCCATGGCGTCGGTGTACCGGGTGCGCCACCTCGCCTTGGGCAGCCCCCACGCGCTCAAGGTGCTCAACGCGGAGCTCGCCCAAGACGCGGATCTCCGCGAGCGCTTCTTGGCTGAAGGCCGCATTCAGGCCCAGCTTCGGCACCCGCACATCGTCGCCGTCACCGACATCGCCACGGACCCGGTGCCCGGCTTGGTGATGGAGCTCATCGACGGCGAGACCTTAGAGGACCACGTCCGGGCCAGGGCGGAGACCTTGGGGATCGACGAGATCGTGCAGATCCTCCTGCCCGTCCTCGACGCTGTCGGCGAGGCCCACCGCCACGGCGTCGTGCACCGCGATCTCAAGCCCTCCAACATCCTCTTGGGCCGGGGGAGCCGAGGCAAGCTGCGCCCGGTCGTGGCGGACTTCGGCATCGCCAAGGTGGTGAGTGACCACCTCCAGACCGGGCGAAAGGCCACACGCACCGGCGTCCGGGTCGGCACCTTGCTGTACATGAGCCCCGAGCAGGTGCGCGGAGAGGCCAACTTAGACGCCCGCTCCGACATCTTCGCCTTGGGCGCGATCCTCTATGAGCTCGTGACCGGCCGGGTCGCCTTTGACGCGCCGAGCGAGTACGACGCGATGAAGAACATCGTGGAGGGGCGGTTTTTGCCCCCCACACGCGGCCTGGGCCCCGTTGACCCGGTGCTGGACGCCTGCATCCGCAAGGCCCTGGCCACTCGGCCCGAGGAGCGCTTCCCCGACTGCGGGGCCTTCGGCAAGCTGCTCGCCCAGGCCGGTCAAAAGAACGTCGCCTTGCCGACCCGGCCGAGCGCGAGCATGGTGGCGACCCAGCGCCCTGAGCCCGCCGTCGCCCCGCCGCCGCGCCGCGCCACCCTCGACGCCGCGCCGCCGCCGATGGCCAAGGCGCCCTTGCCCCCGCCGCTGCCGCCTTCTTTGCCCGATCGCCTCGATCAAGACCGGGACGCGGTGAACTGGCTGCGCATCGACGACGCGAGCCGCCAAGGCACCCGGGCGTTGCTGCTCTCGATCGCGGGGTTCTGCTGCTGCCCGGTCTTTGGGCACCTCGCCGCCGTGCTCATGGCCTCGGACTCGCGCCGCGTGTACCGCGACGAGGGCGTCTACGGCCACGGCCGCTGGAAGGCGGACTTCGCGTTTCTGTTCGGCTGGATCGGGCTCTTGGGCGCCTTGCTC